>BAABWY010000009.1 GCA_040367435.1 Hyphomicrobiales bacterium 4NK60-0047b
CTAATTCATCAGATTTAATGTCTAATCTCTTTAGTTCTATATTGGATTTTATTATATTGATCTTCTGGTAACTTCTATTAACGTGCTCGTCGTTTTTGGTGTAAATGTAATTTTGTATGTCCACGGATGCTTGGTTCATACGAGCAAGCGAATCTATTAATTCATTGTTGCTTTCCGTTTCTGTCGAAATGCTGATTAAAGCCTTAATGCTTATTAAGAAAATCACGGCGGCTAAGCAACTTAAGATTAATGACGAAATTAGTATTTTCGATCTGATTTTTAGATTTTTTACAAAATAAGTTTGTTTTTTCATCATCATCACACCCTTAAATCATATCAAATACGGCATAAAAATCTTTATACGTATTTGTATTACAAATATATATATAAGTGATGTTTGATTAAAAAAGGATCAAATCAATAAAGTTCGAATATTAGTTTTTATCTGAAATTTTAGCTTTTTTGTGTGACTGGAAAAAAGGTTGATTTAAATAGTGATAACTAAACAGGTGGAGATCTAGATTTAATCACTCGGACTTCATTACCTGTATAAACATATTGAAAATTCAGTTTTTTTGAAACGACATAATAAACATATCTAAGAGATTTAATATTCGTGACACCTGCCCCAGAATAAAAAGCTAAACAACTTGCATGGCAACCTGAACCATCAGATTTATGACCTTTTTCTTGATCAACATTTTTTTTCTCGCCAGTCACTATATTAACATAAACAAGGCCATCAGAGGTGCATATCAAGAGCCAAGAAGTTTCATTGTTTGAAAGAGCCTGCGCGACCTTACTATAAAAACTAAACTGTAAACTAGCAGGAAAAATCAGAGCAAAAAACAGAAGAACGCTTATAAAGTTCTTAAACCAACTTTTAAAAACATTCTTCATAATTTGCTCCGTTTTTTTATGATCAAAATAATCACTAAGTGAAACAGCTTTAAACCGCTCTATTTAAAGCCCACCACGTAATCAAACCTATAAGCACCAAAACGCTGCCACCAACGAGCACCCAACGCAAAGCTCCACCGCCATCGTTAGATTTCGGGTTTGGTCGATCACTTACAATTTTTTCAAAGGAATTAAAAAACTTACCCGCCAGAATTTTAGCGGTACTATTAATTAACCGTGCTCCTAACTGAGCTAACTTTCCTGTGACAATTGCTTCAACATCATAGATCAGCAAAGTACCCCCGCCAGGTTGTGGTGTCAGTTTGACTGTCGCTGCACCTTTCGCATTACCAACAGATCCCCCAGAACCACTACCAACAAGTTTATAACCATTCGGCGGATCTAAATCTTGAAGTTCAACTTCACCATTAAACTTAGCTTTGATTGGGCCAATCTTGGTTACGATCGTTGCTTTAAAGGCAGTATCAGATATCTTTTCCATAGACTCGCAACCAGGCATAGCCTGGCGTAAAACCTCAGGATCATTTAACGCTTGCCATACCACTTCAGGGCTTGCAGCTATTTCATTTTGTCCTGTTAACTTCATACTTGTTTTTCACTCCCTATTTCTATTGAGGACAACTTTGTCCGTTATTATTAATTCTTAAAAAATCCTGATAGGCTTCCGGCGTATCAAGATCCTTGAAAAAATTTTGATTCAAAGTTTCATATTTTTGGACGCTATGAGGGTTTTTCTTAGTGAAATTTTTGCATGCAAGATTTTTACTTGAACAAAGAATTTCAGAGACATAACTCTTGGGTAAGATTATCGGATTTCCTCGCTGCTCATCACAATAAGGAATAAAAACTTGTTGAACTTCAGTTCTGTAAAATTCGTCGATGAATTTATTAATGTCATTTGGTACTAAAAAAGGTTGATCAGAGAGAGCCAACAAAACTGCTTTATAATTTTTATCGATTGCAGATAAACCTGCTCGCACTGACGATGCCTGTCCGTTTTGATATTCCTGATTATTTACAATGGTGACAGGTAAGCCTCTCAACTCATTTTCAATCGCACTGGCTTCAAAACCGACGACGACATAAAGATGATCAATTTTGCTCTCCAATAATGTTTCAACGGAATAACGCACCATACTAAGTTGATCAGATACTTTGAGGAGCAATTTGTTCTCCTGGCCCATTCTGTTAGAAAGACCGGCTGCTAACAAAACCCCTATAATCTCATTTGACATCAGAAAGATCCTCCAAAACTTTGCCTTGGAGTTTAGGGTCGGCGCGGCGTATTAAAATAATTTCAGATAAAATAGATAATGCAATTTCTTCAGGGGTGACGGCGCAAATATTCAAACCCGCTGGCGCTTTAACAAAGTCCAACCGCTCACGATCCTTACTATTTGATAATTTATTTTTTAACGATGCGAACTTTTTCTGACTACCCACAAAGCCAATATATTCACTAGGCAAACTAAGTGCTGTTTGTAACGCAATTTTGTCACCTGCACCTTGGGTAGCAATAACAAAATAAGCGTCTTGAACATGGCTATTTAATTTATCTTTTAACTCAGAGATAAGCTCTTGTTCATCAGATGCATTAAGTGCTGTCTGTGGTGATATGACTCCATAATTAAAAAAACTACAAAGCTGCAAAAGGGAATTAGCTACCGGTGAACTACCCAAAATTACAATTGGAGGAATGGCGATAACAGGCTCTAAAAAAATATCCGTCACACCTTTGCTCGGACATCCGCTTTTATGTAACTCTACACCATCACTGTCTCTATCAGACTGCACATCTTCGCCAGGTTTTATCCTAATTAATCGAGGTTGCTTAGATTTAAATAACTCTAACGCTACTGATTTAACGGCTCTTTGCACACAACTACCACCAACCCAACCAGTTAATTCTCCTGTGGTACTTACACGCGCTTTAAATCCAGGTTTTGCTGAAACTGAGCCCTCTGTTTTAATTACAGTCGCCAAGACATAGCCTGTTTTAGCCACCTCTTTTAAATTATCATTTTTATCCAACCGGATTTTGTCTGACATATCTTAGATCCTCGCAAATTCAGGTTCTAAGGCAACCAAACTTTGAAGGTTATGGGCTGATGCAAATAAATCAATAAAGGGAAGTGTGGCATTCATTGCTGCTGAAGTTGGTTCATATCTCTCCCACCCCAACATAGGATTTAGCCAAACAATACGCTTAACCTTACGCTTTAGGCGATGCATTTCGGATGCAAGCAATTCTGGTTTTCCTGTGTCGTAACCATCGCTTACGATAATCACCATCGTTCTCGAAGTGATAACACCTTTAGAAAACTCTTTATTTAACAGCTCTATAGCAGAGCCTATTTTGGTACCGCCTGACCAGCCTTGAGCAATAAGAGACATACGCTCCATTACTTTGATAGGATTTCTGTCTTGCAGAAGGCTCGTTATTTGAACCAGTTTTGTATGAAAAATAAAAGCATCAGCTTTTTTAAATGACCCCAACAAACCATACATAAACCGCATAAAGAATTGCGAATAATTATCCATAGAGCCTGAAACATCCAAGAGAATGACCAGCTTAAATGGTCTCTTCTTAGGAGCTTTATGAACTAGATTAATTGGCACCCCGCCCGTTGCAACACTCTTATGAAGAACCTTTCGTATATAGATTTCTTTCTTTTTATTTGAGAGTACTTTTCTTCGTGAAAGCTTATACCTAATATTTCGAGCAAGACGATCTGTGAGTTGAAGGATTTCTTCTAAATCATTAGGGTCAGTAATGTTATTTATATCAATTGTCTCTAAGTTTTCTGCAGAAGAGGCACCGCTTAAATTACTACTTTGACCAGCCGCATCTTCTCCCTCTCCGGATTGATCTTCAACTTCATCTGATAGGGTGTTTTTTTTCGACTGAGAGCTATCCGTCTCTTGTTGGATAGGCGGTTTTTCTGATTTGGATTTACTTATATTGGAGGTAACCTTCATTTCAGAAGAGATATGATCTTTCCAAAACGCATCAAAATATACAGTAAATTTACCCCACTCATTTTTATTTGAAACAAGTGCACTTCGTAAAACTGAAAAGAAAATTTCTTTATTTAAAATATCAAAACTGTTTAGAGATTTAATGGCATCTGAAGTCTCTTTAACACCAACAAGAAAACCACTTCTTCTCAAAGTTTGAGAAAAGTTATGGACAAGAGTTTCCACCTGGTAGTGATTAAGGCTTAAATTGCTGTCAGAATTGTCATTACCTCTTAACATGCTAAGCAACTTTCCCAACAAATTTTTCAACAATTTCTACAGGGTATTGGGAACGATCAACTTTAGTTTTTAAGAGACAACATAATGTCTGATAGAGTTGCTCAGAATCTTGTTTCAGATCAGATACTTCTAATCCTAATAGAACTCCAGCCCAATCAATTGTCTCAGCAATTCCTGGCTTTTTTTCAATATCTTCAAGACGTAGCTTTTGCACAAATCGAACAATCTGTGATGCCAAATTGATATCGATCTCTTTTATATGAGATTGCAGGATTCTAATCTCTGTTGTCTCATCTGGATAATCAAGATAATGAAAAAGGCAGCGCCGGCGCAAAGCATCAGATAGCTCACGCGTTCCATTCGATGTTAAAATAACGATTGGAATTGATTTGGCCTTTACAGTACCAAGCTCAGGAATAGAAATTTCATAATCGGATAAAACTTCAAGTAGGAAAGCTTCAAACTCTTCATCAGCACGATCAATTTCATCAATCAATAAAACTGATTGCTCAGTTGATTGAATGGCTTTAAGTAGCGGTCTTTGTAAGAGAAACTCTTCACTAAAGATATGATCTTGTTTTTGCTTAGTATCAAGATCACTGTCTTCTAATAATTTAGCTGATAGAAGTTGCTTTTGATAATTCCATTCATAAATTGCCGAGGCACTATCAAGCCCTTCATAACATTGCAAACGAAGCAATTCACTTTTATTGGCTTGAGCAATACTCTTAGCTAAGTGAGTTTTACCAACTCCAGCATCTCCCTCAAGTAATAAAGGTCGTTTAAGAATATTCATCATCTTAATCGCCATAACAAGCGACTTATCTGCAATATATCCTGTCGAAGCTAAATCAGCTTGTATTTCAGTATTTTGTTTCATGGAAACTCATTTGTGCCTCCGGTTATTTAAAAAAGTTCAAATAACCGGAGGTCGAAAAAAGCGTTAAAATTAAAGCTTATCTTTGCAAACCAAGTTGCTTTGCATATGCCCAAACATTTGGAGCCGTATGAGGCATTTGAGTATGAATACCTCCAAAAGCTCTAAATGCATCATTAATGGCGTTTGAGAATGCTGGTACGCCACCAACGTTAGGGCTCTCACCAACACCCTTTGCACCAATAGGGTGATGCGGACTTGGAGTTACAGTGTAATCTGTTTCCCATGTCGGGGTTTCAACTGCGGTTGGTAAGAAGTAATCCATAAGGCTAGCGCCCTTCACATTACCATGCTCGTCATAGTCAATGAGCTGCCCCATTGCGATGGCAAATGCTTCCGTTAGACCACCATGAACTTGTCCATCAATAATCATAGGATTGATACGTGTGCCACAATCATCTAACGCATAAAATTTGCGTATCTTGGTTAAGCCGGTATCAACATTAATATCGGCAACACAGATATAAGCACCAAATGGGAAAGTGAAGTTAGGAGGGTCATAATAATTTACAGCCTCCAATCCCATTTCCATACCATCAGGAACATTGTTATAGGCAGCCCACGCAATTGCTTTCATGTCTGCCGATTTGTCTGGGTTTCCTTTGACTAGAAAACGGTCAACATCCCATTCCAAATCATGTTCAGAAACTTCAAGCAAATGAGCCGCTATTTTTTTCGACTTTTCTTTGATTTTTTGAGCCGCTTTAGCACAAGCTGCACCAGCAACAGGTGTCGATCTAGACCCATAGGTACCAAGACCATATGGTGCAGTATCAGTATCACCTTCTTCAATCGTTATTCCAGAAGCTGGAATACCAATTTCACTTGAAAGAATTTGTGCGTATGTTGTTTCATGACCCTGGCCTTGAGACTTCGTACCCAAGCGAGCAATCGCGTCACCCGTTGGGTGAATACGAATTTCACAAGAATCAAACATACCAATACCAAGAATGTCACAATTTTTAGAAGGACCAGCACCAACAACCTCTGTAAAGAAAGAGATACCGATACCAAGTAAGTCTCTACCTGTTCCATTTTTAAAGGCTTCTGCTTTTTGCGCTTGTTCTGCTCTTAATTGATCATATCCAACCGCTTGAAGAGCCTTGTTCATCGCAACAGGATAGTTGCCACTATCATATTCCCATCCAAGGGCTGAGTTATATGGAAATTGCTCAGGTTGAATAAAGTTTTTCAACCTTAATTCTGCTGGATCCATGTTTAGCTTCTGAGCTAGAACATCAATCATCCTTTCAATCATATAAGCAGCTTCCGTAACACGGAAAGAACAACGATAAGATACACCACCAGGGGCCTTATTCGTGTAAACACCATCTACAGAAACATGAGCAGTTGGAATGTCATAAGACCCTGTGCAAATGTGAAACATGCCAGCGGGAAACTTGGTAGGATCTGCACAAGCATCAAAAGCACCATGGTCAGCTAACACATGACAACGCAGCGCTGTAATCTTACCGTCTTTCGTCGCAGCCAATTCGCCCGTCATATGATAGTCACGAGCAAAAGCAGTTGTTGCTAAATTTTCAATACGGTCTTCAACCCATTTAACTGGAAGGCCGGTAACAATTGAAGCAACTACAGACAAAACATAGCCGGGATAAATACCAACTTTACCACCAAAACCACCACCAATATCTGGTGCAATGACCCGGATTTTATGTTCCGGAATTGGAGTAAGCAAAGCTGCTACCGTTCTCACAACATGAGGTGCTTGAAAGGTTCCCCATAGAGTAAGCTCACCTTTAATTTTATCCATATATGCCAGCGAACTAGCTGTCTCTAGTGGACAAGGGTGAACCCGGTGATAAGTAAGCATTTCTTTTACTGATACTTCTGATGTATCAAAGGCACTGTCAGTACTTTCTTTATCACCAACCTGCCAATTGAAAATATGGTTATGGTGTTTACGTGCACCGTGGGCGCCTTCTTTTTGATCCTTAATATCTTCCCGCAAGACAGGAGCATCAGCATCCAAAGCTTTAAATGGATCAACTAAAGGAGGCAGATCTTCATATTCAATTTCAACTAATTCAATTGCGTCAGCCGCAATGTACCTGGTCTCAGCTACAACGAAAGCAACTTCTTGTTCCTGAAAAAGAACTTTCTCATGAGCTAAAACAGCTTGAACGTCACCAGCTAAAGTTGGCATATAATGTAAGTTTAAAGGAATTAAGTCTTCAGCTGTAATAACAGCAATCACACCTGGTAATGCTAAAGCGGCTTCTTTATTAATGTTTTTAATTCGTCCATGCGGAACTGTGCTTCGAACAAAGTCACCATAGACCATGCCTGGCAATTTAATATCATCAACATAATTACCAGCACCTTGAGTGAAGCGAACATCTTCTACTCTTTTTCGAGAACAACCAATACCTTCTAAAGCAGCTTCTCTTTCTTCTTTTGTTACTTCGATATTCATTCTGCTGCCTCCTTGGCATTTATTGTTTCCGCAGCATGACGGATTGCGAGAACGATATTCTGATAACCAGTACAACGGCACAGGTTACCCGAAATACCCCAACGGATTTCTTCTTCAGTCGGGTTTGGGTTTTCCTTAAGCAATCGATAAGCGCGCGTAATCATTCCTGGTGTACAAAAGCCGCATTGAAGCCCATGTTTTTCCATAAACGCGGCTTGAATGGCATGAAGAGTGCCATCATCATCGGCAATGCCTTCAATTGTCGTGATATTCGCTCCATCAACCTGAGCTGCAAAAACAGTACAGGCCTTTACTGAGCGACCATCAACATCAACAGTACATGCTCCACAATGAGTGGTGTCACATCCAATGTGCGGCCCTGTAATATCAAGGTCATCTCTCAATAGATGTATTAATAAAGTACGTGGCTCGGCCTGAACGCTTACTTCCCTGCCATTAATGGTAAGATTATATTCTTTTTTCATTTTCTTCCCCTAAGATTGAGCGCGACTAAGAGCCGATTTAATGGCCTGCCGTGTCATTTGCCCAGCCATTTTCGTTCTATATTCCGCTGACCCACGAGCATCCGAAGCCGGCTCACAAATCGCCTCTAAACTTTCAATTGCTTTGTTAATGACGTCTTCAGCATTAGCCCCCCGGTTCCCTAGAGGTGCTCCGATAAGCATTGAAGATGCTTCTTCAGCAAAAAGAGGAATATCGGCAACATTGGTAAGCGCTATGGAAGCTGAGGTGCATTCATTACCATTCAATGTTAGGAGTACTGCAGATGCGGCAGTTGCATAGTCTCCAACTTTTCGCTTCATTTTTTCATATGCATAACCTGAAGAACTATCCGGCACGGGAATTGAAACTTTCGTAACGATCTCACCTTCTTCTAATGCTGTAAAATATGCAGCGTGATAAAACTCCCTGGCAGAGACTTCACGTTCACCAGAAGCATTTTCCATGATAAATTTTGCATTGAGACACTGCATAAGTGCTGGCATATCATTGCCAGGATCACCGTTGGCAACATTCCCGCCGATGGTTCCACAATATCTAATTTGGGGGTCTGCTATTAATAAAGCAGCTTCTTTTAGGATAGGACAAACAGCTTCTAATTCTTTAGAATGTATAATCTCGTGCTGTGTTGTAAGAGCGCCAATTTCTATAGTATTAGAGGAAATGGAAATTCCTTTTAAATCAGCTAGGCTTTGGATATCTATAATATTCTCTGGCACCGCCATACGTAGCTTCATCATAGGAATCAAGCTATGACCACCAGCTAAAATACGCCCTTCATCTCCAAATTTTTCTAATAGCGAAAATGCTTCAGCTTTTGATTGGGGGCGATGGTATTCAAATGACCCTGGAATCACGATGGAACCTCCCTTCCATTTAATTGTGAATATGAATCAGTGCAGAATTTCAAAGATGTTTCGCGAGCTATTTATGTTTTATTTTTTGTGATTTTATTTATGCGCAAAAAACATCAGAAAAATCTTCTGATTAAAACAAGGTTAAATCGAGGGGAGCAATCGTCTCAAATAACTAATCATGAGCAGGCCTTAAAAATCCTGAATACCATTCATGCGGCATGAAAAATCAGATTTTCAACATAGATTACGTAATGATGACGTAAACACCATTGAAGAAAAACACCTAAAACTGTTCTTAAAATACTAGTGGAGATTTTTTGAGATTATCCTCACCCCATAAGGAAAGGGATTTAATAAAAAAGGAAAACTTATCTGTGCAAGGGCTGATAAAAAATGTATGTAAAGTTTATTCAACAATAAAAAAAGCGCAGCACTAAAGCTACGCTAATGGTCTTTAGAAAACTTAGATATTGATCCTAATTTAGAAGAAGGAAACGAACCACAAAACCATATTTATGTATATGATTTCTCCAGATCAACTTTCTCTAGCATCTGTGTAATGATTTCCAATTTACTTCGACTAACAGGAACTTCTGTCTCTGTTGGTTGTCCCATTAACAAAAAGCCACGGTCACCGTCCTTTATAATCGCTTTCACGTGATTGAGATTGACAAGGAAACTTCGATGACAGCGAACAATTCCAGCACCAGCGACTTTCTTTTCAATTTTAGAAATTGAATGGTCACAATAATATTCATCATTTAAATCATTAATTACAGTATAATGCCCATCAGCTGCAACATGGGTGATATTGGTTGGATGGAGGTAAACAGTCGCCCCGTTCTTTTTAACAGGAATACGTTTCATCTCTTTTTTCTTACTAAAGTGATTAAAGCTACTGCTATCATTCTCAGAAAAAGAGTTTAAGTGTTGTTGTTCATCAAGGCTCTTTTCAGGTAACGCCATTAAAAGAAATAATCCGCAAAAGAAAAAAGAAGTCAAAGCCACCGCGACACCCATAATATCAGAAGAAAAAACAGGGCTTTGCACCAAATCTGTGGCGTCGTCTTTTAAAATAAAACTCGTAGAAAACATACCTACATAATGCATTGAAGAAATTGAAATTCCCAAAACAACAGCAGCTATTGATATCTCTTTCATTGCTTTTTCTCGAAAAGCAAATTTTAAGGCGCCGGCTGAAACAACAACGGCAATGAGAACAGACAAGAAAATACCAACTGAAGAATAGCTGATAATACAATTCCCTCGAATAGCACTCATTCCTGTAAAATGCATTGAGGTAATACCAAGCCCCATAAACAAACCACCAATGATTAAGCCCCACCTATTTGCAGAAACATAATTGCAAATATAAAGCCCAAGGCCCGTCATAATCATCGCTGTAAAAGCTGAAACAATCGTGAGCAACACATCATAATGAATAATTATGGGCAGCTTAAATGCCAACATGCCAATAAAGTGCATCGACCAGATAGATCCACCAATGGCTATAGACCCTTTTAAAATTTGCAATTTCGGAGAATAATCAATTAGCCAGCTTGTGCCCGAGGTTAAAATCAAACCAGTGAAAGACCCCATAATGGCAACTAGAATTGATAAAATAATTAAAATAATATTATATTCAACAACCATTTGTGCACTACCTCCCAATAGCTACAAAGGTGCTCTTAAATCACTTGAACTCGTCTCCTTTACTTAAATGATTTTGGAGCCTTCGAAATTTATTTCTTTAATTTTTCATCTATAAAAGCAAAAAATCACATAAAAATATTTTTATTATTATAGTACAATCTAACGTTTTTCTAAAGCATTTAAAGTCGCTTCAATAACAAGTAAAATTGAAGCATGACGTGACTTCTCCATTCTAGCAGAGCTTAGAATTTCATAATCAGCCCACTTTCCTGATGGCATTTTATCACCGTTCAATAACATATTTCTAACCTGCTCATAGAGAACTGAAACCTCAGAAAATGAAGACCCTATAACATTGCGAGCAAAGATAGAGGCCGAGCAATTACCCAGTAAACAAGCTCTAACAATTTGCCTGAAATCAATAATTTCATCTTCTAAAACTTTGAGTTCAACACTAACAGATGAACCGCAAATCCTAGAACGCGCATGTGCAAAACAATCTGCTTTTTCTAACCGACCCAACAAAGGAATGTTCATTGATAGATCTTTCACTTGGTCACTATAAATTTTCTGTAAAGATAAATTTACATTCCTTGATTGATCTTCTGCTAAATGTTTTTTCGAACTATAAGGCATTATTTTATTAAGCCCCCCACTCCTAAACTCATAATATATTTAGAAGATATTTTTTGCCCACAAAGTACTTGTTGTAAGATCCAATCAAAACCGTTCAATTTATGAGATCGAGCGCATGTAGGAACACCAATAACTGAAGAACTATTGATGTTTCCAAACATCAGTAAGTTACCTGGTTCAACAGGCATACCAACATGAACAACCTCTCCCCCGGCAGATGTAAGAGCACGTGGTATCACATCATTTCGATCAGAAAGAGCACAAGAGCCTAAAATTAAAATTGGTGATGCTTTGTTTTCTACTAGATCAAGAATAGCTTTGGCTACTGAGAAATGACTGTGGTCTGTTACGACCGTTCGTATTAAATCAGAACCCAAGGCATTCAGTTTTTGTTCTAATATACATTCGCCTTTATTGATGACTTTTGTTTTGTTCCAGCTGTTTTTGGTTAAAATTAAACCTGCTTTGTGTTTTTGAAATGGTGCAACTTTGATCGCAGGCCGAGCTACATCGATTAGCTCACATGCCGTTTGAAAAACCTTAATAGGTAAAGCAAATGGGATGACTTTAATTGTAGCTACAACTTCACCTTTTAAAACTTTATGAGATGGTTTGCATGTTGCAACTGTCAAACGTTCATCTATAAAATTCAATTCATTAAGCAAGTTAACATCTAATGTTGCCAGACCATCTGCATCAGAATAAATATTAGCCCGCCCAGTTGAAGCTTTAGTAATTTTACAATTCTCTCCGCAAAGTAAATTTGCTATCTCATAAGCGACAAAATCTTCCCCTAAATCCTGATGATCCGGCTTCGCAACATGTACCGTTCGAATGCCCTCAAAATAAAGTTTGTTGATAAGGTCTAAGTCAACAATTTGTCCCTTCTTGGCGCGGCCATTCTTATAGCTTAACGAATAAGCTAAAATCCCGCCTTCAGCATCTTGGAGTTTCATCTCATCAAACTTCATTATGTCACACCTCTGCTTTGCCAAAAGCAAGCGGTCATTTCAGCCATAATTGAAAGACTAATTTCAGCAGGACCTCTGGCATGAATATCCAGACCAATAGGAGCATGAATTAAATCTAAATGACTTTCTTCGACCCCAGCTTCAAGAAAACGAATACGTCGTTTAGAATGTGTTTTCTTACTCCCTAATGCTCCTATGTAAAAACATTTACTCTTTAAAGAATGCATAAGTGCCGGGTCATCAATTTTGGGATCATGCGTAACAGAAACAAAAGCCGTCCAATCATCCAAAACATAGTTGAACAAAACATCTTGTGGCCACTCATTAACCACCGTGACGCCTGAGAAACGATTATCATTGGCAAAAGCATCCCTAGGATCAATGATGATGCATTCATATCCAGAAAGACGCGCCAAAGGCACCAGTTTCTGTGAAATATGAACGGCGCCAATTATGATTAGTTGTTTATGAGGATTATAGACCTGTAAAAAGATCTCCTCGCCCTCAATTTCAACAAACCTATTCTCCCCACTCGAAAAAACTTCAGCAATATATTGCTCAACTCCTTCAACAGAGTAATTTTGATCTGTAGTATAAACAAGTTCCTGATAACCAGACTGGACTTTAGTTAAAACGACAACCTGTTTTCTTAAGTTTTGCGCCTCTAATAATTCTTTAAGAACAGTCCGCTTCATTGGTTTTAATCACTCCACAGGCTCAAGATAAATTCGTATATCACCGCCGCAAGCCAATCCAACTTCAAATGCGTCATCATCAACAACCTGATACTCTAAAACTTTAGGAATTCCTGTTTCGATGACTTCAAATGCCTCATGAATAACAGCGCCTTCGACACAACCGCCTGATACAGAGCCCTCAAAATTACCTTCACTATCTATAAGTAATTGGCTGCCACTTGGCATAGGAGCAGACCCCCAGGTCGATATAACCGTTGCAATCGCGAGCTGTCTTTTTGCTTTTGACCACTCCTGAGCAAGCTTTAAAATCTCTACCATGTCTGGCCCAACTCAATTTCCAGTGATTAATTTTTATTCAGTGTAAAAATTTAACAAGACTAAGGGGTGTCAGGCAGTTGATTTTCACAAATACCGTTCATGGAGACCGAAAAGCCACTGAAACGAACGAACTGCGTTTATAATTCACGAGCAGTGATAAGACTAAACACGTTGTTCACGCTGTATGAGAGGTAGTAATTGGATGGTATTAGTGTCATTTGCAAAAATGCAACGCTTAACAAACGTTTTTAATGAGCTACGAACGCCGCTGAGTAACCTGCTACCCCCAAAAGGTATCAGTGAGCTGACTTATTGCTCTCTTGTGACTAATTGTTGTCATTCATGCTTAACCAGTTCCCCACGCTTAGACTTTAGGAGAAAATTTCCTAGCAATGTTGATTTAATATTCAATTGAAAGTTATCGCTTCATTCGTAATATTTTTAGTTATAGAGCTTTCTAAAGTACAAAAATAATTAGTCATATAAGTTCAAAATTTTTGAAACATATCACATTGCATTTTTAAAACTCACTTGGGGGACAATGTGAAATGAAATCCAAAAATACTACAATCAGAATAGTTCTACTTATAAGTGTAATACTCATGTCAGCTATTGGCTCTAACAAAGCCATTGCAGGGGATAGTTTTTTTTCTGAATTAAGCGAGGAAAAAAAATACAACTGGATAGTGCGTGCAAGACTGTTAGGAATTTATCCATCAGACGACAGTACTGCTTTAAATCCAGTCTCTACTGCATTAGGTGGCCCAGCAACATTAAGTGCAAAAGATTGGTATATTCCTGAATTAGATATCACTTATATGGTTACGAAACATATTGGTGTTGAATTAATCTTAGGTGTATCCCAACATGATATATCATCTAAAGGAACTTTGGCTCCTTTAGCACCTGGTGTTGTCGCTGATACGTGGCTTCTTCCACCTACGGTTCTACTGCAATATCATTTTAATCCAGATGGTAAATTCAGACCTTATGTTGGCGTTGGTCTAAACATCACTTTTGCATTCGATGAAGATGTTAAACCAGTTCTAACTGCTGGCACAGGTTTAACAAGCGTCGAAATAGATACATCTGTAGGCATAGCTTTACAAGCTGGTTTTGATTACGAAATCAATGAAAAATGGTTCTTTAATGTTGATGCGAAATGGATCCACATGGAGCCAGATGTAACATTAAGAGGTGGGGCTTTAGGGACTCAAAAACTCGAGGCAGAGATAAACCCATTTGTTATCGGTGTTGGTTTAGGTATGAGATTTTAAAATCATATCTGAATTCTAACGCCTATTCTTCCTTCTTTTCTTTTTACAAAAACAAAAGCAGCCTCTTCATGAGGCTGCTTTTAATCATAATTAAAAGGATTAAGAGTTTAGTTCATGCCTCAAATTCTAAGTGTTGTTTCATTCTGTATTATCTCATTTTTTTATTTTGCGAACTCATTTACTGGGCAATCCCATCCATCGCTTAGGCTTCAATCAACCACAACCACATATGACTCAGGGTTTTTAAATTACCTCTTACCCATATATGAAAAAAAAACTGGTATCAGAATTTATCCTATAATTTCTGGGTCTGGACGTGCCTTATTAAATGCAAAAAATGGAGATTGTGATCTTGTTCTCTTGCATTCGAAGCAAGATGAGATTGAATTTATTAAAAATGGATATGGCGTAAAAAGGTACGATTTAATGTATAATGATTTCGTACTAGTTGGCCCATTAAACGACCCTGCAAAAATAAAAAATTCCAAAAACATTATCTCTGCATTTCAAAAAATAGCAGATCAAAAAAGTCTGTTTATTTCCAGGGGTGATGAAAGTGGTACCCATAAAAAAGAACTTTCAATTTGGCATTCGACACCTCAATCCAATCTAATAAATAAACAATGGTATTTTGAAGCCGGAACAGGAATGGGAGCAACACTAAATATCGCAATTGCAAAAAACGCTTATGTATTATCAGATAGAGCAACATGGGAAACGTTCAAAAACAAATCAAACCATACAATATTATTTCAAGGAGATAATCTCTTATTCAACCAATATGGAGTGATCTTACTCAAACATACCAACCCAAAGGTAACATTAGTCGCTTTTCAATTTATAAAATGGATGATTGGTAAAGAGGGTCAAAGCATAATTGAACAATACAAAATAAATGAGAAACAATTGTTTTTCCCTAATGCATTAAGTCCCAAAAAGATAAAAATTCATGAGCGATAAGCGCCATTCATGAAGAATAACCGTTTGCAATGAATTACCCTCTGTCTGGCAAGTAACCTTAAACCTTCATTAACTGCCACTCAACAAACTATCAGTCATCGGACCAATTAAAAAGGCTGTAGTTAATAAAATGAATGAAGAGGCAGAAGGCATAAAATTATCAATTCTCTTTGGAGGTTTTATAATTTTGGCTTCGAGTTTGATCTCATTGGTCCCACAAAATAATAAATCGATCGCTGTTGTGATCTCTCCATGGGCAGAACAAAACCAAATAGCAAACGTTATTGCTTCTGCAGGCGGAGTGATCAAAACACAAGATAGAGTTCATTGGATCGCAATATCTCATAACGACAATCCAAACCTGATTAAAAACTTATACGATCATGGTGCTCTTTTAGTCATCAACGCAGAGTTTGTAACAGCCTGCTTTAAACTATAAAATGATAGGTAATTTCTCAAATGAAGAAAACACAAACAGTCCTTCCCAGTGACGATTTAAATAATCTTAGAGAAAATTACAGCAAGTTATTCATACCTTTTTTATGGCTAAATGTTGCGACAGTTATTTTAGTAAGCTGGCTGAACAACCATCATCTAATTTTTGTTACAAGTCTATTAGCAACCTTCACAGCACTAGTCCCAACAATTTCCTGGTACAGAAATAGAGTAAAACCGATAACTCGCTATCTCTCAGCTGCCGCCCTCGCGGGACTAGTCGCACTTATGTTAGTGAGTTTAGAAGGCAATTCTCTGCAAATTGATATACATATGTATTTCTTTGCAACACTAGCTATACTGGCTGGATGGTGTGATTGGAGGTCCATACTAATCAATGCAACCATCGTAGCCATACATCATGTCTTACTTAGCTACATATACCCAGTGGCTATTTTCCCAACAGATGCCAGCATACTAAGAGTTCTACTCCACGCTGTAATCCTCATAATTGAAACCGCCGCAATTATATGGATCATTCATCAACTAAATTCATCTGTAGAAAATGCCGCTAAATCTGCTAAGGAAGCACAACAATCACAAAAACAGGCTGAATTACTCTCGAAGAAACAACAAGATAATCACGAGAGCGAAATTAGTCGTCAGGAAGAAGTGAAAAATGCAATTTTCCAATTTAAGGATAATATTCAAGAAGTCCTGAATACAGTAAGGCACACTACAAAAACTCTCGACGATACTGCTCACTCATTAAATAACATTGCGACCAGTACCTCCGAGGAAGTGCTTTCTGCAGACGAAACTACAAGTAAAGCCTTAAATAGTGTACAGGTCGTCGCCAGTGCAAGTGAAGAACTTTCATCTTCAATCAATGAAATTTCTTCTCAGATACAAACCACACAAGGAATTGTCAGCAAGGCTACATCAAATGCACAAACAGCCAATTCTAAAATTAATGGACTAGCCGAAACAGCTCAAAAAATAGGTGAAGTCATTAACTTGATAAGTGAAATAGCGGAACAAACAAACCTATTAGCTTTAAACGCCACCATTGAAGCGGCACGAGCTGGTGACGCCGGCAATGGTTTTGCAGTAGTTGCTCAGGAAGTTAAATCTCTTGCAACTCAAACTTCCCGTTCAGCAGAAGAAATTAGCCTTCAGATATCAGAAATACAAAGCGCAACAGCCGAAGCCGTTAATGCTATAAAAGAAATTACGGAAAATATGATTGAGGTAAATGAGTACACTTCATCAGTGTCGAACTCAATTGAGCAACAAAATATAGCAACAGAAGAAATATCACAAAGCATTCACTCAGCAGCACAAAACACTGAAGAAATTACAGAAAATATCAAGAATGTTTCTTCGTCAGTCACACAAACAAATCGTTCAGCTAAAGATGTTCTTTCATCTTCAGAAAAGACCAATGAGGAAACCAACGCATTAAATAAAACAATCGATGATTTTCTATCAAAAATTGAGGCAGCTTAAAATATTTTGCTAATAACTCATAAGTTATCATTCAACCAACCACATGCTTTTCATAGACAAATGTATACGGTGTTGATTGAGGGATTAAAAGATAAATATTAGAATTATTTTTAATAGCTTCTCCCACGAGCAGTTGACCGTCTATAACAACCTATTAACGTCACATCGAAAAGTTGAAAAATTAAAGCTGTTCATTAGTGAAAAACTGGTAGTTGATAACAAAGGAAGTGGTGGGCCAGGTAGGACTCGAACCTACGACCAGACCGTTATGAGCGGCCGGCTCTAACCAACTGAGCTACTGGCCCTAATCATGCCGCAAATGTGCGGCTCATTCTTAGAGAATGGAAGCTATAGCTCATAGCGAAGTTTCATGCAATATTAGAATACCGTTTCTCCATAATCTGGTGATATTTAAAGGCAAAATTATTAATGAGGGTTTTTATGAGCGTTAATTTTAAACAATTTTTTGCTTCTGGAATGATTTTAGGAGTAATTTTTATGTCACAAACAATTTTGGGACAAACGCAAGCATTTGCTGATGACCCTACACCGCGCGCAATTACGATGACAGGAAGCGCTAGCATAGGCGCTACGCCGGATAGAGTTGAGATTACGCTTGGGGTTTCTAGCAAAGCTGAGACAGCTAAAGATGCCCTTACGTTAAATAACGTCAACATGAATCAGATCATCACTACACTTAAAGAAAACGGCGTTGAAGAAAAGTACATATTAACCTCAAATTTTTCTATTCACGCTGATTATCAGCATTTTAAAGATGGGCGCCCTGCCCGTGTTCGTGGCTACAATGTCTCTAATAACGTACGAGTGCAGGTCCAAGATGTAAAAGCGCTCGGCCCTTTGCTTGATAAAGTTGTCTCTGCTGGTTCAAACCAGGTACATGGTATTCGTTTTTATGTTTCCAATGCAGATGAAATTAAAGATAAGGCCCGTAAGAAGGCCGTTGAGAAAGCAAAACGTAAGGCTCAGCTATATACTGAAGCTGCTGGTGTCAAGCTTGGCAAAGTCATGGTGATTAGTGAAAGCTCACGTCATGCTGGAAATCATCCAGTGCCTATGGCCCGCAGCCTTAAAGCAGAAGCTACCTCTGTGCCGATTTCTGGTGGGGAACAGCAACTTAGCGTTAGCGTTACGATTAGCTGGGAACTTGATTAGTGAATTAGTCACCGCTCTTTATCTTTTTTGTAAAGAGCGGTGATCATTTATCTAATAAGGAATTCTTTGCTTATAAGTATAAGCTTGGAAGTAAAATTATGCCGCTGCTATAAAGACCTTCTGTTTTTCACAGGCTGCTGTTCTGTGATAAAAGTTTTTTTGATATTTTTCATCCCTGAATAATCCCAAGAATGCTTTTTGATTTGGATAATTACCAATTGCAATTAAGTCCCAATCTTCTTCGTCTCCTAGAAAGCTCCCTCTGCAAGGACTGACCATTAAGAATGAACCACCTACGCGCTCCATCGTTGGGATACTAATTTGAGCATATTGAGAAAAAGCGTCTTCTCCGGAAACGTTCCCCACACCTTCGTTCTTTTCATGGTATTTTGCTATGTCACGGAATTTAAAAAAATTCACTAATGAGAATGGTTTTTCTGGATCTAATTTTAAAATTTTCTCCCACTGCTCTTTACAGGGGGCTTCATTTTCACCGCCATCACCGTACAAACCTATCAGTTCTTCAGCCAAATCATTGACTTTCATTCGCATTCTCCTTAACTTTACATATGTCAAATTAAGGTAAGTTTACACGTGTCAAAAAGCAAGAAATATATAAAAACACAGAATGAAATATTAGATGTTGCTTGGGATCTAATTTCAGAAAAAGGGGCAGATGTCTCTATTGCTGAGATTGCCAAGGCTGCAGGGCTTAGCCGTCAATCTGTCTATTTACATTTTGGATCACGGGGGAATTTACTGGTTGCTCTTGTTCGCCGGGCTGACGTTCGTTTTGATATTAAAGATGGTTTTTTTAATTCATTTAAAATAAGCGGGCCACAAGACAGGCTTGAAGGGGCAATTTCTGTTTGGCTCGACTTTGTACCTAAAATCTACCCTGTCGCTAAAGATCTTATTCGCCTTCGAGCAACGGACAAAGACGCTTCGCTTGCTTGGGAAGATAGAATGGAAGAATTGAAAGAATGGCTTTTGGTTCTTACAACTACCCTAGAGAAGGATGATGTGTTGCAAGATCACTGGACCAGCAAGGATGCATGCTGCTTCCTTTGGGCCGGATTTAGTGTACAAATGTGGGGGTTGCTGGTTTATGAATGCGGATGGAGTGAGGAAAAAACCAGAGACCATATTAGAATGTCTCTGGTTCGATCTCTCTTAAAGTCACCGTTTAATGGTGATAATTAATTTGCTGGTTTTTTGATTTTATTATCTTCATCTAGCAACACAACAACGGGTTGATAGTTGCGTGCTTGCTCAGCAGGCATTGAGCAATATGTACAGACAATAATTTCATCGCCTCTGGCCGCTTTTCGGGCTGCGGCACCGTTGAGGCCAAATTCTTTTGAACCGCGCTCAGCTGGGATTGCATAGGTCGTCAACCGTTCGCCATTGGTGATATTGTAAATATCGACCTGTTCGAATGGCAAAATTCCGGCACTTTCTAATAGGTCCTGATCAATGGCGATGGAGCCTTCATAATCAAGGTCGCAAAAAGTGACTGTTGCACGGTGAAGTTTTGCTTTGAGCATATTTAATTGCATCAAAAACGTCCCTTATTCTATCTAGAGCATTTCATTTTAGTGGTACTTCAGATGCCCACAAAGCATCCGCACTATTTTATTCGTGCTTCAGATGCCCACAAAGCATCCGCACAGTTTTATTCGTGCTTCAGATGCCCAATCTTTAGAGGCCACTTTAGATTGCACACAAGCAACCGGGGTAACATCCGCACGTCGTTCAAAATGATATATGGGTGTTTTTTAAGCAAATTGCAAGGCTACATTTAAAAAAATGCTGCACCTGCGTAATCATTCACTTTAATGTACATTAGTATTAGGGTTGTGGAAAGAAGCCGCTACTGCGCCCTGTGAGCTTATAGACAATTAATCCGAGCCACTCTTTGGCGGCTGTATCTGTGATGGTTACGCCATCCATTGCGTAATAGAAGGGTGAAAAACGGGATGTTTCGCCGCCGGTGTAATAATCAACCGGATAGGCTGTGACCTCAAATTCTGCTTGTCTGAAGGTGCCCATTGCACGGGGCATATGATAAGCAGACGTGACCAATAGCCAATTTTCGCCTTTTTTGGGCTGGGCCAGTTTTTTTGCAAAAACCGCATTTTCCCAGGTGTTTCGTGATTTTCCTTCAACCTGGATGCGTTTGGCATCAATTCCCATATCCACCATTAATTGTTTCACGATAACCGCATCTGGAGTGGGATTTTTAACAAATGTGTTGGGGCCACCTGAAAGCACTATTTTTGCTTCCTTAAAGTGGGTGGCTAATTTAACGGCCTCAATAATCCGCTCGGCTCCGCTGACGATTGAGGGTACACCTCTTTGGTCAGACACATACATATGAACAGTGCCACCAAGAACAACGATGCCATCTACCTTTTTCTTCTTTTGATCTTCAAAGGTAATGAGCGGAAAACGATCTTCCAGGGGGATCATTAATTGGCGGCCAAAGGGACTGAAGGCAACGAGCAATATGCCCACTGCGCCCAGTTTTATGGCTAATTTACCTGTTTTTTCCCATCTGGTTTTAGTTAGGATTACACCAGCTATAATCAGAAAAGCAAAAAAAGCAGACGGTTGAAGAAAGAACCAGACTATTTTTGAGAGATAGAAAAACATTAAAACAACCTCGGATCCCATTTTCATTTACATGAGCGACTATTATTTAGATGCACTATAACCCACTGATTTAATAAGTTTGCATGAATTTGGGGTCACAATTTCTTGAATTGTTTGGTTAATGTTGGTTTTAGCCTGACCGCTGTTGATCCAGGACATAAGTTAGACTAAGGCCGAGGATGACTATGGGGTGTGAATTGTTTGCTGAGAATTAGACAAAAAAATAGCGCTTAGGTTACCCCAGCGCTATTTGTATTTTATTATAAAAGCAGCTAGCTGCCTAGTTATCGAGGAAGCTGCGTAGTTTGCGGGACCTTGATGGGTGTTTTAGTTTCCGCAAAGCTTTGGCTTCGATTTGTCTGATCCGCTCTCTTGTCACTGAGAACTGCTGACCGACTTCTTCTAGTGTGTGGTCGGTGTTCATGCCGATGCCGAAGCGCATGCGAAGAACGCGCTCTTCACGTGGTGTTAGACTTGCTAGAACGCGGGTTGTTGTTTCGCGCAAGTTTGATTGGATCGCTGCGTCAATTGGCAGAACAGCATTTTTGTCTTCAATGAAATCACCTAAGTGGCTATCTTCTTCGTCACCAATTGGTGTTTCCAGAGAGATCGGCTCTTTAGCGATCTTGAGGACTTTACGTACCTTCTCAAGTGGCATGGCTAATTTTCCAGCCAATTCTTCAGGAGTTGGTTCGCGGCCAATTTCGTGCAGCATCTGACGTGAGGTGCGAACGATTTTATTGATTGTCTCAATCATATGAACCGGAATACGAATTGTCCGTGCTTGGTCAGCGATTGAGCGCGTGATTGCTTGCCTAATCCACCATGTGGCATAGGTTGAGAATTTATAACCGCGGCGATATTCAAATTTATCAACCGCTTTCATCAGGCCGATATTACCTTCTTGGATAAGATCGAGGAACTGCAGACCACGGTTTGTGTATTTTTTAGCAATTGAAATTACCAAACGGAGGTTGGCTTCAACCATTTCTTTTTTCGCGATACGTGCTTCACGTTCACCTTTTTTCACATGGCGAACGATGCGGCGGTATTCGGCAATATCCAGGCCTGTTTCTGTTGCCAAAATTTGAATTTCAGAGCGAATATCTTCAATAATTGGACGCTCTGATTCAACGAAGCCGGCCCAACCTTTTTTCTTAGAAGCGCCCATTTCATCGATCCAATTTGGATCCATTTCGCGACCTTGGGCACTTTCTAAAAATTCAATCCGCGGAATGCCATAGCTATCGCCTAAGCGCATTAAGCGGCCTTCAAAGCCAATGAGTTTTTTGTTAATGGCATAAAGTTGCTCAACCAGGCTCTCAATCCGATTGTTATTTAAAGAGAGACTCTTCACATCATTGACAATGTCTTCTCTCAATTTATCGAATTTGTTGGTTTGTGCCTTGGTGACTTTTTCACCATCCAAAGATTTTTCAACTTTTGAATCTTGTAGCTTTCTCAACTTCTTATAGTTGGCAGCAATGCTATCAAACGTTTCTAGAACCTTTGGTTTTAGTTCAGCCTCCATTGCGGCGAGTGAAAGAGAATTTTCGAGATCATCATCATCATCCTCGTCCTCATCATTTTCTATAGGCTGTCCATTTTCATCCAGGTTCTGGCTTTCAGTACTCGTTGATGCATCTGGGCTAGCTTGTGCGCCTGCAGCTGCTGGAGCTTCTCCGTCTGCAGTTTGCCCTTCAGCTGCTTGTCCTTCTACTGGTTTACCGTCTGCACCCATTATTACTGGTGCTTTTGCTTCAGGCCCAGCATATGTGGCTTCAAGGTCAATAATATCTCTTAGAAGAATTTTTCCTTCCATCAATTCATCATGCCAAATGATAATAGCCTGGAAGGTTAGTGGGCTTTCACACAGCCCTGCGATCATTGCTTCGCGTCCAGCTTCAATACGCTTGGCGATAGCAATTTCGCCTTCTCTCGAAAGAAGGTCAACCGTACCCATTTCGCGCAAGTACATGCGAACGGGATCATCTGTGCGCTCTGATGGTTCTTTTGCTGTGCCCGTTTTTACAACGGATTTATTATTCTCAGCTATTGCTGGGGTTGCAGCTTCTGTTGCATCTTCCACTTCTTCTTCTTCAACAACATTAATGCCCATGTCGGAGAGCATAGACATGACGTCTTCAATCTGCTCTGAAGAAACTTCGTCAGATGGCATGACTTCATTTAGTTCATCATATGTTACAAAACCGCGTTGTTTTGCAGTTTTAATCATACGCTTCACCGAACTATCAGTGAGATCGAGGATTGGGCTATCACCACTTTTTGCGTCATCTGCCTTTTTGCTAGCTGGTTTTTTCTTTGGTTCTGAACGTTTGACTGCTTGTGTCGAGGTTGCGCTTGCTTTTACCACTTTAGGTTTTGTCACTCTTGTTTTTGCTGTAGTTTTCGTTTTCGTTGAAGGTGCGGCCTTATTCGCAGCAGGAGCTTTTTTTGCCGTTGCTGTTTTTTTGCTCGCTGGCGTCTTGGTTTTAGCCTGTGTTGCTTTAGCTGTTGTCTTTGAGGCTGTTGTTTTTGCAGCTGTTTTCTTTACGGCTGGCTTTTGTGCTGCGGATTTAGAAGTCGATTTGGCTGGAGTTTTAGCCACAGTCTTGGTTTTTGCCGCTGTTTTTGGTTTTGCAGCAGTTTTCTTGGCAGCTCGAGCTTTGGCGGTTGCTTTAGTTGGTGATTTAGAAGCTGGGGCTTTCGCTTTTGTAGTGCTGCCTGTTTTCTTTACCGTTTTTGCTGCGGTTTTTGTAGCTGTTTTGCTCGCAGCGGCCTTCTTAGCTGCTGGGGCTTTTTTTGCAGTTGATTTAGCTGCTGTTGCTGTTTTTTTAGCAGCAGGCTTTTTTGCCACTGTTTTAGTTGTCTTCTTTGTTGTTCTGGTCGCCATATATGTGCTCCGAAACACAATTGATGCCACATCGTTAAGTTAATGCGGTCTGTTACAATCTAATCTTTTTAACTGCTGCTTTTCGTTTTTCATGAAAAAAGCTGGCAATATAAAAGGCTAAGCCGAACTTGAGCCTGAAACTCTGCTCCCAATAGAAGCCTGAGTTGTCATTTTGACGTTAAAACTTTGCCGTTATATATATCTGGTGCGCCCTTAAGGTAATTTCAACTGAACTTATAATGTTTTATTGAGGCATTGAGTTTATTGCTTAATTTCGTTTTGAGGCGTTGATTGCCTCAATTGCCTGAAATGCTATTTATCTAAGTAATTTAAGGCTTTATTCCCTATAATCTAAGATAATTTTAAGCATGATTCGGCTAGAAAAGATTAACGAACAAGGCTATTTGGTAAATTTTTCACCTAAAACCTGCGAAAATCGCTCAAAACTTAGCTAAAGAACCTCGTTCATGCTTTGAGTTAAAGCTTTTCTAAGAGATTCTAAACGTTCAAAATTTAGTTGATTACCCTCTTCCTCGTATGCGCGTTCAGCGGCATCAAGCTCCCGTTCTAGTTCCTCAGCCTTATGATGTCGCACCATTAGTTCATGCCATTTTCTGAGAACTTCATTTGAGTTCGTAGTTGGTTCGGCAGATTTAGCCCCGGTTTGGGTTATTTTGCGTTGCATCTGGGCGGCCAGTGAGTGTAGTTCTAACTTTTCTAAATGGGACTGAACGGTCGCGCTGTCAAGAGAATTCTGTGGATTTTGTACGAATTGGGCTTCCAGCAAAGCATCTCTTAATTTTTTTGCGTCTTCTGTTGTAAATTTAAAGCTTGAAAACAGCTCATCTTCGGTATCTAGCAACCATGGATGATTGATGAATAAATCAATAATTTCCGCCTCATGAGACAGGTTTTGCTTTTCTGGCCCTTTCGTTAGAGGGCTAGAGAGTAGTGAATTCGTGGCTGGTTGCCGAGAATTTGCGCCATATTTCCCAGAATACGACTTAGCAGAGGGTTTTCCGCCTTTTTGCCAGTTAGAATTGCTTTTTTCAGATTTGTTGCCGTTTTTTTGAAACGCACGCCAAAGACGAGATTTTATCTCTCTTAAATAGTGAGTTTTCACAGTTTGGTCTTCGACACCATTAATTAACGTGATCAAATTTTGTTCTAATGCTGCTCTTCGCTCAGGTGTCTCCCATTCATCTGCTGTGAATTCTTTTTGCCAGAGTACTTCAGATAAAGGTTTTGCCGCACCTAGGATGTTTTTCATTTCCCCGGCCCCATGATCTTTAATGTAATCGTCTGGATCTTGACCATCAGGTAAAAAAGCAAATTTTAAAGAAAAACCAGGTTTTAAGTGAGGTAATACAGTTTCAACGGCACGGAATGCAGCTTTTTTACCCGCTTGGTCACCATCGAAGCATAAAATAGGCTCTGAAGCCATGCGCCATAGGAGCTGAATTTGCTCAATTGTCAGGGCAGTTCCCAAAGGCGCGACTGTGTTTGCAAACCCAGCGCTATCCATAGCAATTACATCCATATAGCCTTCTGTGACGATTACAGACTTTAAATCATAGGCTGACTTTCTGGCCATAGCTCCGTTATAAACCTGATGTCCTTTATGAAACAGCGGTGTTTCCGGAGAATTTAAATATTTTGCGGGCTGATCAGGATCTAGCGCACGTCCGCCAAAGGCAATCACTCTTTGCTTCAAGTCAGCTATTGGAAAAATAATCCGATCACGGAAACGATCATAGGGAACGGGGATATCATTTCCCCCAATGGCCATACCAGAGAGAACAATCTCTTTTTCAGAGAACCCGGCTTGCTCAAGATGCTGTTTTAAGGCGTTTCGTGAATTTGGTGCATAGCCTAACCTAAATTTTGAGACCTGCTCTCTGGTTAACCCCCGATCAATCAGGTAATTTCTGGCCTTTTCCGCTATAGGAGCGTTTAGTGCATCTTGATAAAACTTCGCAGCTAACTCGGTTAACTCCCTTAATCTGTCATTTTGTTCGGCTTTGACAATGGCTTCCGGGGATGAAACAGGCATTGGGACACCGGCTTCATTTGCTAATTGTTCAACAGCTTCAGGAAAGCTTAGGCCTTGTGTTTTAATTAAAAAAGTGAAGATGTCCCCATGCTCACCAGTTGCAAAACAATGATAGAAGCCTTTTTGGTCATTTACGGTGAATGAGGGGGTTTTTTCTTGTTTAAATGGTGAAAGTCCTGTGAATTCTCGTCCTTGCCGCCGCAATTTAACCGAGCGAGAGACCACCTGGCTTACGCTAAGCCTGGCTCTTATTTCATCTAGAAAATGCGGAGGAAAGCGCAATTTTAATTAGCTCCATTTAAATGCAATATTTTTTTTCAGTTTTGATGCTTTGTTTTAGCAAAGCTCAGTTTTATTATAAATCCCTCTAATTGAAAGCCCACTCTATCTCTATTCAACTCCTATAACTGTGGAAAGCCTATGGAAAACTTTGTTTTCTTTGATTTTTTTCAGTTTCTTCATCTGCATTTGAATAGGGACACACTTCACTAAAATTAGTCAATCATTAACCATAATCATGCGAAACACCCGCCAGTACCAATTTGTTAATCCCCTTGTTGTACAACAATTATTGCCCGAAGAATTGGGTGGTGATTATTATTTGAGCGATTATCAAAAATGTTAAAAACATTTACTCAACAATTGGACAAGATCACAGTGGCTGTTATCGTCTCTGTGTTCCTATTAACTTTGTTCACAATTACTTCCATACACTATATGTTTGTGGATCGTCTTATTATTCAAGATGCTCATACATTATCTACAAATGTGGCAGATAAAATACGTGGTGAATTTTTCCCTGGTGATATTTTAAAGAATTCAGCCAAGAGGACGCGTTCATTTTTACAAACTGGCAATGGTGTTACTGATAGATCTTTTAATCGCAACTCAAAAAATACAAATATTTCAACTGACACATTACCTCAATTCACAGCACGCCCCTTACTTGGCGCACCGAAATTAAAACAATTTTTTGATGAGCACATAAATGACCATAATTATTTAAATGCGCTTGAGAGTTTTGCTGTTTATCTTCCGAGTGGAACTGTCTACCTGCCCCAGAAGAAGTTTAGAGCGGGCTCAGATTTAAAGAAATTTACAAATTCATATCGTTTTGTGTCTTCTGTTCAAAGTGTATTTAAAAACGGTAAGAGCCTTTATGCTTTTCGTGAAAATGATGAAAGCACTCATACACAACATTTTATACCACTGAAAAGAGATGGAAAAGTTTTAGGGGTTGTATTGCTTGAAGCACGGCAAACAACGGCCGGTGCTAAAGTAGCCAATGCAGTTTCAAGTGCTGTTTATTTTACGACTTTTGCAGGCTTGCCTGTTATCCTTCTTGTTATGTATTTAGGCTGGATGCGTTTTAGAGAGAAAACACAAGCTCAGGAAAAAATAAGTTTTCTTGCCTTGAACGACCATCTCACGGAACTTCCTAACAGGCTTACTTTCAATAACATTTTAAAACACACCATTGACATTAATACTGAAGCTGAAGAAGAAAATATTGCTGTTTTTTCAATAGATATTGATGACTTTAATCAGATAAATGAAATTATAGGCCATGAAGCAGGCGACCAATACCTCATCTCTATAGCTGAACGTCTACAAGAGTTTAAACCTAAAAGTGCAACGTTGTCGCGTATGTCCGGTGATGAGTTTGCGATCATATTGCCGGAAATTTCTACACCCGAAGAAGCATCTGAGTTGGCTGTGCAATTCCTTAAACAAATCGCTCAGCCCTTTCCTCATAAACAAGAAGATATTACATGTACTGGTAGCATAGGGATAGCCTTTGGTCGGAGTAAAGATCAAAAAGCTGAAACTATATTAAAGAATGCAAAACTTGCTCTATACCTTGCAAAAGAAGATGGTGGCAATAGCTTCCGCTTTTTTGAACCGACTATGGACCAAGCGTTGCAGCGTCGTAGAGAACTTGTGAAAAACCTTACAAGAGCTCTCAAAGAAGAAGAATTTGAGCTTTATTATCAGCCCCAAGTTGAACTCAATGATGCAAAAATAATTGGTTATGAAGCTTTGTTGCGCTGGAATCACCCGACAAAAGGAATGGTATCTCCTGCCGACTTTATCCCCATACTTGAAGAAACAAAAATGATTGTTGAAGTGGGGGAGTATGTCTTGCGCAGAGCTTGTAAAGAAGCTTTGTCATGGGAAAACGATGAAAAGGTTGCCGTGAACCTTTCTACTGTGCAGTTTGAGCATCAAGATGTGCCTAGCATGGTTGCAAAAGCACTATCTGATACTGGCTTGGCAGCAGAGCGTTTAGAAATTGAGATCACTGAATCGACTCTTATGTCGGATACTGATGCGGCTTTGGTCATGCTGGAAGATTTGAAAAAACTCGGTGTACATATTGCGATGGATGACTTTGGCACAGGTTATTCAAGTCTTAGTTACATTTCAGAATTTGAATTTGATAAAATTAAAATTGATCGTTCTTTTGTATCTTCCATTCAAGATGATGAACGCGCCCGTGCGATTATTACTACTATTATCGGTCTGGGCCGTGCTCTTGATATTATGATTACAGCTGAAGGTATTGAGACAAATGAACAACTTCTGCTCATACAAGCTGCCGGTTGTCATTTTGGTCAAGGATACCTGTTCGGTCGGCCAGTTCCCCTTAACGAAATTACAGATAAACAGTCTGCTGAACTTTCTGCTGAAGAAACAAAAGTTAACCCAGCACTCATCAGTTCTCGCGTAGCTTAGACTTAAATTCAAAACCACTAGCAGTCAGTAATTTATTTATGGTTTAGGATCCAGCTTTTATAGCTGGTTTTAATTGCCACTGTTTTTTAAACGTTTGATCTTTTGTGTCTTTTACCGAAAATTCTAGTTTTGGTTTTGCGCTATCTGTTTGAAAACGAAATCTGATCATTGGGTCTTCACTCAGTGAGATAGCTCCTTCCAGTTTAATCAATGGTGCCTCATCAAGTTTAACTTCCATGTCATTTACAAAGTGTGCTGGAATGTAGTAACCGGTTACTTGGTTTAGTTGCATACCAGAATAATTTGGATGACGGACCATAAGTTGAATTTCACGAGTGCCACTTTTCGAACTTTGGTCTTTACGTACAAGTTCAGTGCCTGGCTTTGGCGTGAACTGACGCATTTTCATTTTTCCTATTGAAGCCATTTTAGCGTCGATGTCTTTCATGGCAGGCGCTGAACATCCTCCGGCAGCTTTGACATATTTAGCAACCATAAAAAGATCACCCTCACTGGTTTCAACTATGGCACGGACATGACTATATTGGTTAACTCTAATTCTTGTTTCCATGTGAAGTGGACCAAGTTTTGGAGATAGAACAATTTTAGCAGCTACAGGAACCGGGTTATTATCAATCACCAGAGTTAAAGCTTTTAGAAATGGTTTTTTATTTTCTTTTCCAACTGATTTAGGAAGATTGGCCTTGATTGTTATTGGTACCAGTGCTGCATCATGCGCTCTGTAAGGGGCTTCCATCATAAGCCAGCTTGGTGCTTTATTTATTTTTCTATTGTCATATAAGTCTGACTTTAAATCAGCCCACATTTCTTCGTTGATATTTGCCTGTCCAACTGATTTAGCAGCAACTTCAGTAAGTTTTTCCTTCGCCTTTAAGTCACTAATAAGAGCGATATTCAATGTCAGCAAAGTGATTAGAGATGCAAATATTCCAAGCTTTTTCATTTTTTGTCTCGCTTTCATTTTCACTTCGTTGAATTCTCTTGTTCCTATTTTTTAGCGAAGGTCAAATTCCATATTCGCCTCAACTCTTAGGTGATGTATTGGGCCAAATTGGCTATTGTAAATGGTGTGAACTATATTGTTAAAATACGGCCGAACGGATAGAATCCTAATGTCTATTCAGTCCATGATACAAAGGCCATAAAATCAAAAACATACAATTAATCTCGGCCCTTTTTCTACCTATTGGTCAGTATATCAGCTTACCGGCATATATAAACATTCTTGCATGCAAATCAAATCATGCAGACAGCCTATCATTCCTTAATTTATTGGTTTAAATGAATTATTCCCATTCTAGCTCAGCAAAAGATGTGGATGCATTTCTTGCATTGAATTCTTCGAAAAGCTTCCATTTCTTTTTTTCTGACACTGCAGCCCTATTTTGAGCCTCTCGCATGGTGCCGCCCTCTTCAATTATTTTGCGCAAATCCGCGGTTAGTTTTTCCAAATAACCCTGTTGTGGCTCCAATGCCTTGGGCCATTTTAATAGAGGGCCACCATGCCCTGGGATAACAAATTTTGCTGGAATTTTTGAGAGCTCTTTCATTTCTCTAAGCCAACCTAACAGACTGCCATCGACTACTGGGGTGTGCTCGTGAAACAGAAGATCACCAGTCCAAATTATTTTTAATTCCGGGTCAAAAACAGTTAAGTCATGATCTGTATGGGCAGTGCCGAAAGCTCGAAGTTCAAGTTTCTTGTTTCCTAAGTCAATCGTGCTTGTTTCGCTTACTAGTAGGGTTGGTGGGATGATTTTAGTACCGACCAATTGATCTTTTCCCATAATACGCGTTAGATTTTCCAGATAGATTTTCCCTCTATCTGCCATTGCTCTTTTTAAATTTTTATGACCGACAAAAACAGCTCCTTCTTTTTCAAAAGCAGCGTTGCCGAAAATATGATCTGGATGAGTATGAGTGTTGATGACATGGCTAATTGGTTTGTCTGTAATTTTTCTAATCACGCTAAGCAGTCTGGCTCCATCGCAATAACTTCCCCCCGTATCAATAACGGCAACATACTTTTCACCAATGACGAAACTTATTGTTGCAATGGCAGCTAAATTATCCTTGGTGAAAATTTCATTTAGGCCCTTACGCACGTAGATGTTTTTTGCAACCTCAATAACTTTAACTGACTGATTGTTTGTTTTGGGGCATGTGATTGTTTTTTTTGCATGTGCTATTTGAGGGCTGAAAAAAAACTTGACTATAGACGAGACAAAAAGAAATGAAGAATGTTCATTTTCAGTCAGCTCAAATTTAGTTAGTGCAGATCCTCTTAGCACTAATCCTGTGAGTACTGATCCTGTGAGCACCGTTAAAATTATGAGGAGTGCTATCGATGTTTTTTTTACCATTTAGCCCCTCTAATTATAAACTGTTTTTATCTTTCATAGTTTTATCATCATCTTTCACCAAGATCCTGACAAGGCACTATTATCAAAACATATCATAAACGCAGAATATACTTGGCTAATACACTGTAAATGATGCATTATTCATCTTGATTGGCGCAGCTTCTTAAAGACTAACCTTTTTCTATTATTATCCCCCTCTCTTGCAGACTATAGTGTTTGAATGAAGAGAATCAGACAAAATTTTTCCCCTCGGAGGGACCATAATTATTTGGTTTCACTGATTTTTTTATTTTTTTCTCTTCTTTTTTACGCTTCAGATGCTAATTCTTCTGTTGCCCTTCAGTTGCCTACTAGCAGCCGGACTGAGCATCCGCGTTATATTTACGATTCAGATGCGAGTTCTTTCTTGGCTCCTTCAGTTGCCCACAAGCATCCGCGTTTAAATTTCTCCAGGCTAGAGTGCTGTGTATTTTTTGATGGAATGAAAACTGCCCCTTCAAAAGCATTTAGCGATTTTCCTCCATTTAATGTGACTTATACGAAAGGCAGGCCATCAAAAAATAGCATTCTAGCTGGTGAAATTTTTTATTCTCAAATACATCAAATAGAAGAAAACCAAGAAGAAGCTCTGCGTTTTCCTGATGAACCTCCCCTTGAACCAGACGATTATAGGATGAATAAATATCGAGAAATGGTTCCTGCAACTTTAAAAGGAGCAACAGTTGTCAACAGTGTGGAAGCCAAAGAGTTATATGAAAAGAAGAAGACGCTTTTCATAGATGTGATGCCTTATATCCCCAAACCGCCCAACTTACCAAAGACAATGATTTGGCGTGAAAAGACGCGGAAAAATATTGAAGGTAGTTCTTGGTTGGCTAATGTTGGATATGGTGCTTTGCCCCCTGAAATGACGACTTATTTTAAAAGCAATTTAACAAAACTTACTTCAGGTAACTTCTCTTACCCGCTGTTATTTTATTGCCAGCAACAATGCTGGATGAGCTGGAACGCTGCTAAGCGAGCGCTTGAATATGGCTATAGCTCTGTCTATTGGTTTCCACGCGGAACAGATGGCTGGCTGGAAATAGGCGGTAAAGTGAAAAAAGCGATACCGGTACCTTTGCCAAATATGACGCGCAGGCTTACGCAGTAATATCTCTCACGGCTTTTTGTTGTGCTTCAGATGCCCACTACGCATCCGCACTATCCGCTTCCGAGGGGGCGGGCTAGGCACCGGATTACGCTTATGCTTCGTCATGTCCCACAGCCCTAAAGGGCTGAGCTCCTTCGGTTGCCCACCAGCAACCGTCGCGGTAACTACGCTTTTTCTTTGCGCTTCAGTTGCCCAATCTCAACCGCGCTAAAGACAATAAAAAAACCTGCCTCTTGTTTTCTTAGAAAAAAAAGAGGCAGGCTATATATTTTGGATTGTAACTTTTTATTTTACATCCGGCGGAAGATTACGCCTAGGAGTAATAGAACATAGGCTACAAGAAGAACTTCAAAATAGTTTCCGCGAACAATGTCTGTCAGTACAGGAATTTGTATGCCGAAATATTTTGATGCTACGACTAGAGCAGCTAGAATAAATGAAATGATGAAAGTTACAAATGATGGTGCTGATGGTCTCATTTTACGTCCCTCTGTAAATGATAATTATTATAATAATAACGCCAACCTTAGTCAGCTTTATCCATTTGCAGATTAATTTCAACCATTATATCTTCAGCAATCGCCTCGGTTGCTTCTCTTAGCTCAATAAATGTAAGTCCTTCTGGTAAGCGGATTTCAGCTTTTGCTGTGAACATGGCTTCTCCAGCCATACTTGCTGTAAAAATATCTGTTTCCAATTCTTCAATCGTCACTTGTTTTTCTGCGAGTAAATGTGTGATTTCTGCGACAATGCCTTTATGATCGATACCTGTTAGCTCAATCTGTGCTTTTTGCCCTTTAGGCTTGGGCTGTTCTGATGTTTCAACCAGATTTATAATAATGCCTTTTTGAGTTAGCCCTTCCAACTCTGTTTTTAAAGCTGAAACATTTGTGGATTGTGATGATGTAAACTGGACCATGCCCGCAAATTGCCCACTTAATCTAGACATCGAACTTTTTACCCAGTTCCCATCATGCTTGGTGATGATCCCTGCGATTTCCTCAACAATGCCGGCTCTGTCTTCAGATATGGCTGTGATAACCCATTCCATAGTTTTGTTCCCTCAGAAATTTATTCTTTTTATATTGTGTTTTTTATCTTTGTTTTAATTTTGGTTAGTAAATCTTTTTTTCTGTATCGTTTTTATGAAAGAATTTCTTTGATTTTTTATAAAATGTATAGTTCTTAATTCTTTATATTTTTTCCGTGCCCTTTGGACCAGCGCGCTTCACGTGCAGATCACTTATTGGACCATAGTTTTTGGCACTTAAACTTAGACAGTTTTGATTTTATGCACCGCTATAAGTTAACAATTGAATATGATGGCACGCCCTATGTTGGCTGGCAAATACAGGATAATGGTCTTTCTGTTCAGGAAGTTCTCAGAACAGCCCTTAAAAACCTTTCCGGGGAAGATTTAGTTCCTAAAGGTTCTGGTCGGACTGATGCTGGTGTTCATGCGCTTGGGCAAGTTGCGCATATTGACCTCTCTAAAGAGTGGAGCGTTGATAAAATTCGGGATGGTTTGAATTACCATATTCGCCCTGCTCCCATTGCCATTACAAAAGCTGAAGTTGTACCAGAAGATTTTGATGCTCGTTTTTCGGCTACTCTTCGTCATTATCGCTATATTATTGTTAATCGGCGTGCTCGGCTCACAATTGACCGAGCTTATGCCTGGTTGGTTCCTCGCCCCTTAAATGAGAAATTAATGCATGAAGCGGCGCAAAGTTTTGTTGGTCATCACGACTTCACAACCTTTCGCTCAACTCACTGCCAAGCGAAAAGCCCTTTAAAATCTATTGACGCCGTTTCTGTATATCGGAACGGCGACAAAATATTTGTCGAGTGTTCTGCTCGCAGTTTCATGCATAACCAGGTGCGGTCTATGGTTGGATCTCTTGCAGAAGTTGGTATGGGTAAATGGCCAGTTAGCGGCATTCAAACTGCCATAGAAGCCAAGGCGCGGTCGGCTTGTGGGCCGGTTGCCCCGGCCCACGGTTTGTATTTCTTACAAGTTGACTATTAGTTCAAATAAATTTCTTCTATTTGAACTCCCCGTTTTATTTTATAAAAATTCAAAATGATCTTCGGTTAATTCATAATTACGCACACCTAACAATGTTAGCCGATCACCTGATGCGAATTCAATTCGCGTTGACGAGCTGAAGAAACCAACCGACGAAATGTGACCTGAGAGGTCTTCAAAACTATTAATGCCATCCATCTCGATGATGATTTTATCCATGTCAGAATTACTTGTATTAAAATCAAGGACAGTATCTCTACCGTCTCCCTCTTTGAATATAAACGTATCTTCTCCACGACCACCAAGCAGATAGTCATTACCGGCTTGTCCTTCAAAAACATTATCGTGGCTATCGCCGATCAAAACATCATTGAAATTTGAACCGATGACATTTTCAATATCGATTAATTTGTCACCGCTTGCATCCCCGCCGAAGCCAACACCATATGGCCTCCACCAAGTGCTTGAAAGGAAGATGATAACTTTAGACTGCGAACCTGAATAGTCAGCAGTGTCATTTCCATCACCGCCATTTAGAATATCTCCACCAGCACCCCCAATAAGCACATCGTTACCAGCATTTCCTAAAAGGGTATCATTCCCAGCTAATCCATCAATTCTGTCATCGCTGTTTGACCCTGTTAAGGTATCATTTCCTGATGTGCCGGTTATGGTCGTGTCTTCAAGAACATCTGTTAGTTGAATGGTGAAATTATTTTGAACTGTTAGTCCCCCCTGATCTGTTGCGGAAACAGTGAGATCAAAGGTATTCTGAGTTTCGAAATCTAATTCAGCTCCTTCTTTCACTAATATTCGATTTCCATCTACTTCAAACAGATCAGAAACTTCACTATTCTCGATCGCATAAGTCACCGTATCACCTTGGTCTGGATCAGTAATAGAGAGTTCTCCAACGAGAGTGCCTCCAAGGCTGTTTTCTTCAATTACCAAATTCGTAATTTCTAAATTGGTCGGCGCATCATTTACTGGAGTTATATTGAGTGAAACAGTTGCGGTTGCCTCACCGCCCTGCCCATCAGAAATTGTGTAAGTGAAGCTCGCTGGCCCAGCATAATTTAGCACGGGAGTGAAGCGAACGTTACCTCCAGTTGTTAGCTCAACGGCACCATTTGTAGCATTCGAAACACCGATGATTTGCAAAGGATCATTGTCAGCGTCGCTGTCATTATTTAAAAGAGATGCCTGCGTGATCAGTATTGCTTCGTCTTCTAAAGTCACAAAGCCGCTGTCATCATTTGCAACTGGCGCTGTGTTTTGCGGGTCAGCAATGACATTTATTGTAACGGTTGCTGTATCTTCCCCACCTTCACCATTTTCTACAATATAATCAAAAGAAGCTATTCCACTAAATCCTTGATTTGGGATGAAAATCAGGTCTTGATTTTGCCCAACCGTGACAGATCCGTTTGTTACATTGGTAATTTCTTTGACATTTAAGGAACCAGCGCCCTGGTTTACATCATTATCGAATAGGTCAGCAAAATTTATTGTTAGCGGTTGGTTTTCGTTACCGTCAAAGGTATCATCTTCGGCGGTTAATGGAATACGATCTGTTATGCTGGTTATGACGAATGCTGAAACGGATGTCTGCCCTCCATCATTACTAACTTCATAATTAAAAAAGCTTGTTGTTCCTGATGTTGCTGTTGGCGTGAATAAAATATCTCCTTCAGGAGTTAGCTCAGTTGTCCCAGCTGAAGAAGATGACACAGATATAATTTCCAACGGCGTGCCATCAACATTTATATCATTGGCTAATAATTCTTCTTTGGTAATTAACCTTGGTTCACTGGCATAAATAACAACAGTGCCATCCGCTCTCGTTATTGGCGCATCTGCAACTGGCGATATTTCCAGAGTTACCGTTGCGACCGAGGGAATGGAGGTTCCGTCGCTTACTTCATATTGAAAAGTTGTTGTGCCATTGAAATTCAAATCTGGTGTAAATTCAATGTCACCAGATTGTAAAATAACGGCTGTTCCGTGTCTAACATTTAACAAATTAGTGATGGTGAGAGTTTCACCGTCGAATTCCTGATCATTTGCCAGTAATATATTGGGGTCAATAATAATCACTTCATCTTCGTTGGACGGGGCTAATTGGTCATCTGCTAATTCTGGACTGGCATTATCTAAAACAAGATTTGGCACCGCAATAATGCCATCTGCAAATTGAAGAAATTCGATGTTTTCAATTATGTCGGTTCCTTCATCTCCATTCGGTCTTAAATCTGTTATTTTGAACCGACCAGGTTGGTTTTGAGAAATGGAATATTCTGCTCTATTGCCTTCATAAATGGCAGTATCATTTGCACCGTCACCACCATCCAACAGATCATCAAAGGCTCCACCTCTCAAGGTGTCGTCACCGGCACCACCTTTTAGATTGTTTTCAATTGCGCTGCCGACCAGATGATCGTTGAAATCTGTGCCGACTATATTTTCAATAGATATCGCCTGTAAGCTATTCGCCAAGCCCCCTGTATAAGTTGAGGTAGACAAGTCAACCTGTATAGCCTCGATTGAATCGGAAAAATTTAGCGTATCAGAACCGAAACCACCTAATATTACGTCAGACCCTTCGGTCGCGATGAATTCATCATCACCATCTAGCCCAGATAAAACATTATCTCCGCTGTCCCCTTTCAATTGATCTGCATGGCTTGAACCTGTCGCATTTTCAAAATTATTATATTGATCCAATGGAGCGGTTGGGGCTTGTAAAGCACTTGTTGTGACGAAACTTTGCGCTGAATTTTGAGATGATAAGTCAAGTATTACGCCGTTACTGGATGAGCTGAAATCAAGATATTAGCAATTCATAGAAAGTCGTTTTTCCTAAACTAATATTCGATTTCTCTATCTTACTTATTTCAAAATAAATGTTTTTAAAAAGCAATTTATCTCCTAATTTAGGGATCTTAATATCTGTAATTTCACTAAAAAAAACTAAGCTACAGCCTAATTTTTCATAATTTATCACTTCATCAATCGTTAAAGAAAATGCATCTTCCCTTCCCACACTATCTTTTTGAAAAATGCCTTCTAAATAATATCCCTCATCCGTATTTGAGGAAATGACCATAACCTGTTGGGTATACAGATCTTCAATTGGACGTAAATTTGGCGCATGATCTTCCAACCGTTTTTCAGCCATACCGAAAACCACCATGTTTCTTCCCGCTTTAACAATTCAATTGCTGCATTATATACAAGTATATTACACAAAGACAACTATTTTACCCTTACGCCCCCAGTAGAATAACACTTAAAACTTAATGATACTTCATATATTTTTCTAACTTACTAATTATTTCCTTCTTAATTTCTCTATCATCGATAGACGCATACTTAGAAAGAAACTCTAAAGCTGCAAAAAGAGATGGACTAAGAAGTTCTTCATAAAATTGTATATTTTCTTCTTTTGTATTTCTCTTTGTATCTGCGCATAAATCGATTGTTATGTCAGCTAATGCCCTTTGTAGAATATTAACTGTTGTATCTAATTGATTTTTTTTACACTCATTAATTAGATATACCATCGCAGCAATCGTAGAGTTCAAAATTTCGTGCTTTTCATTATTGAATTTAGTCACTGAGTCTTTTGAATTATGCATTGAGTTTACCTCTTACATTTTTTTTCAGCATACTCATAGTTTTTTGATTAATAATATTATTTGAATTTTCCTCTTCAAATAATACGTTCGTTTTAATGCCATTTTTTGACTTTATTCTATCAAGTATATCTTTTGTAACCGGCATTTTTGCTGCTACAACCTTAGAATTGTCTGGCAATATAGTAGTATCCCCTATCAACTCAATATCCCAACCACTACGTATGAAAACTGATGCCCATATTGCTGGTGGCATAACTCCAACAAATGCGTTGATGCCATTTTTTAAACCATATTCGAGAGCAGCACAGAGCAATTCGACTTTAATCTTTGCTCTTTCTTTTGAATCAACTTCTTTATCGATACAAAAGCGCGTTGATTCCCAAACGTCCATTGAATTTGGAAGATCTATTTTAGTGACCATGTTAGGCCATAAATCTTTAATCATATATGGTCTATCTGTTGGTGCCAAACGAGACAAACCTTGGACTTCACCGCACTGTCCCCTATACACTAAGTAAGTCGCGGCAGGTGTATCATACTGATCATACTCAAAATTTTTATAGGAAAAAGTTTCGTAGCCTTGCCTTTCAACAAACTGTTTATACCTCAATTTGTACATTGAAGGCATTATGCCACCAAATTTATGTGAATCTGTCTGGGAAAAAGAGATAATCATTATTGCTCTCCACTTGTCTAAGTTTCGACAATTTTGAATTTATATCTAATAGATTTCAATTCACCCATTTAGGTGAACATTAGATATTAATTCTAATCAAACCTAGATAAATGGACTTTGCAACTAAAGCTCTGGTACCAAAACAATCTAATTTACTACACGCATTTCTGATGTTTGTTTTAATGGTATTTACTGAAATACCTAAAATTTCGGATATCTCAGGCGCGCTTTTTCCGTATGCTAACCATTTAATAATTTCTTCCTCACGCGGCGCTAGTTTTATAGATTTATTTTTCTTCTCTGGAAGCTTCATTAACTCCAAATAAGTCATGTGGAAATGAGACGCGATCATGTATACGGCACTCTGCAAACCAGGATTTCTCCAATCGAGATCACCATTTGAATTTGCGAAGCCCATCCCGCAAATTTCCGATCTTCCATTAAAAATTGAAATGCCTGCACCATTCCTCAAGCCTGCATCTCTAGCTTCGTGCATTAAATTTCGTTCTTTTTGGGAGAGGGTTCGGAATTCTTGTTCAAGGTTTTTCCATAAAAAAAAACCATTTTTAACCATCATGTATTTTATTACAGGATCGAGATTTTCGTAATTTTTTTCTACGTAAAAATTCATCCAATCATCTCTATATCCCGAGAACATTGCATGCTTGGCTTTTTTGTCTATTGAATGATGCTCTGTTAGCAAACTGTATACAACTTGGTCTATGCCCAGAGAACCAAGAGTATCTTTGAATAAAGAAAAAAGTCTCTCAGAATCTTGGACACCATCTGCTTTAGATATGTAATTCCAAAGATCAATATTACTCATATTAAATAGAAGACAAAATCATCTTCCCCCATAAAATTTAATTAGTATAAAAAGTCTCCCAACCTGCCGTAGTATAATACCTACTATCTAATATCATTTTTAAACCATTTATGCAAAAATATGCACTAAAATACTCTTAGTAAAAAGGTCGTACAAAGAATTAAGTCAAATTAATCATCTGATACTGACTTTAAAAATGCCAACAATGCTTTTTGGATTTTTTTATCCTTCACCTTGGAAAAAGCTGCTAGAAATTTATAGTCAATTAAATCAATACTCGATGTACTAGATTTTTCGGTTTCCAGACAAATTTCAGAAATGCTTGTATCTTCATAACCATCGAAAAAATAATCCATATCTACCTGTAGAATTTTAGCAATACGGTATAATCGACCAACTGAAATACGGTTTTTTCCCAACTCATATTTTTGTATTTGTTGGAAAGTGACGCCATTTTGGGATGCTAAATGTTTTTGAGTTATACCCAAAAGTATTCTTCTTTCTCTTAATTTTTCACCGACATGCCTATCAATATTATATGTGGAGGAATCAATCATTTTGAACTCTATAAAAATTAACCGAAAAAAAAACGTTTTTTAGCAATAATAGAGGAATGTTTTTTAAAGAAACTTTAGCCGCAGAGCGTTAGGATTTCTTTCCTAAACTGAAGCGAACACTTAAAATCACAGATACTCTTTTAAAAACTAAAACGTTATTATCAAAGAAAGCTACCACAACCTCAAGTAGTTTATACATCAGGCAGCACATATTTAGTTTGTAAAGATACCGTTATTCTATTCATTTTTTTGCATTACAAACATATGTTTGTCACTTAAGTGACATTGTACTTCATTGGTATATATAAACTTTTTCTTATTTCAGACAAAAAATAAATTCAATTAAAGGTTGATATTTTTCTGTTTGATATTTTTGTTTTTCACCTCCTAACCTGTGGATAACTTTTTATTGAGTTTTTTTTGAGCTATTTATTTAATATTTCTTCCTCATATTTAAGCGCCTCAACCAAAGCTTTATGCTTCGTTAAGCTATAAGCCCAGTGGCTTGAATAAGCTCTTTTTCTCTCTGCACGCAAAGCCGTTTTTAGTTTTGCAATGATTATTAAAGTTCCTTTTACAGAAAAATCTTCAATCTCTTTTGGCCATAATGAGATGAGAGATTGCAAATCGACCTCACGGGTATAGGGAGCCGTTTTAATCCTTTTTTTAGTAAATTTTCTTTTCTTAATTTGCTTCTCTCGCAGGTCTTTAAATTTATCAATAAGATGATCCGCAACTTGCTTTTACGTCTTAACCATTAAAGCACGCGCCTTCTTCAGAAGCTTGTTGAGGGACACAGCTCCTGTTTTCTTTTCTGCATGTTCATTATTTACCCTTCAAAGCCTACGAGGATAGAAAGCGTTAAAATAAACCATTAATTTCATTTTTTATCTGAACTTATCCCCGTTCGCCGCATTAGCTACTATTCTAGCTACTTAGGAATTTATACCTATTTATTCATGTGGAGAGAACAATGACAGTTAGTTTTACAGAAAATTTCGAACTACCGACTTGTGCAGACCAACCATCCGCACACGCACGCACGGCACACAACATTCCCTTAAGAATAAACAGTGAAGTTGTGGGGGCCGTTGTTTCCTCAATCTTTCAGATATCGAAAGATCAAATTTTTAGCCCTCAAAGAGGTAAGGCATCAGTTGCATTCGCGCGGCAAATAGCCATGTACCTCACACATATTACTTGTGGGCACTCTTACACTGACATTGGTTGTTTTTTTGGCCGAGACCGAACGACTGTGTCTCATGCTTGCCAGTTAATTGAAGATAAACGCGAGGATCCAGATATAGATTGGTCGTTGGACTTGACGGAACATTCAATTCTTTCTTTGATAAATCATTTTCAGGAATGGAACGGGTAAAAGATTATGATTGATAAAAAGAAACTTCCTTCCATTTCAAAACGAAAATTACTTCAGCGCCTTAGCCATCGCCTTTATTTCATTAGAAAAGAAGCCCCTCACTTAGATCAGTGGTTTCTCTGCAAAGGCGAAAAATCTCAAAGCTTTAATCCCCTTTTTCTTATATCTGAGGAACTTGTCTCAGATTTCTTTGCTCAAAGAATATTGACTGAAGAACGAGGCTCTGCACCTTTGAGCTCAGCTGGGCGGATGCTCATTCGTCGTTTAATGCTCAATGACGGCGAGATCATTGGTCAGCACCAACATAGACATGATGAAACTGTTTTAAAGGATGGAGTTAAAAAAACAAGTTCTTGTCGACCATAAAGAAAGCCCCCTAACATGGCTTGCGAAACGAAAAAATAAAAATGGTCGCCCCTTACTAGACCCTCATCAATTTGCATCTGGTGAGCGTTTACGTGCCGCCTTTGAAAAAAGTCAGATGACACCTCAAACCACTCAAAATTGGGACAGACTTGCAACGTCACTTTCAAAACATGACAAAAATAGTTTCAACGAAGTTTTACTAAGTGACGCAGTGATTGCAGCAAAGCAAAACTATTTTGATGCACTTGATGCTGTTGGACCTGAACTCTCAGGCATACTTATTGATATTTGCTGCGAACAACGAGGGTTAGAAGATGCTGAAAAACGAAACGGATGGCCTAAGCGCTCTGGAAAAATAATTCTCGGTATGGCATTGACCAGACTGGCGCGTTTTTATGGTTTTATTTCAACACCAAAACCAAGCCTAGACACTGCTGGGAAAATAAACCATTGGGGCAGCGACAATTATCGGCCAATCATTGATGGTGTTGATCGGCAATAGACTTACAGTTTTTTATTTCTTAACTTTATAATGAACAAAGCTTTAACCTATTGCCGCTTGAGCATCCGATTGTATTCTTTTTACCATGGCGTTTAGACCATTTGAGCGCTGTGGCGAAATATGCTCGTTTAAACCGAGTGTTTTAAAAATCGACTGCACATCAATTTTTAAAATTTCTTCAGGTGATTTGTTAGAAAAAATTGCAAAAACAATGGCCATAAGCCCTCTTACAATATGAGCATCACTATCGCCGGTAAAATTTATTAAATTTTCTGCTGCCTTTATTTCAGACGTCAACCAAACTTGGCTTACACATCCTTGAACTTTAGTTTCCGCCGTTTTGAATTCATCCGGATATGGTTCTAGTTTCTCACCAAGATCAATCACATAGCGATACCTATCTTCCCATTCGTCAATATATTCAAAGTCGGAAATTATTTGTTCTAAATTCATGTAAGCACTCAATTTGTTTGTCTTCTTTAGTTGCGCTTTAGGTTGCCCACTTGCAACCGCGCTATTTAGTTGCGCTTTAGGTCGCCCACTTGCAACCGCGCTATTTAGTTGTGCTTTAGGTTGCATTTTTTGTGGTGTTTCAGATGCCCGCATAGCATCCGCACTTTTTGTGGTGTTTCAGATGCCCACATAGCATCCGCACTTTTTGTGGTGCTTTAGATGCCCACATAGCATCCGCACGTACAAGCACGCTATCAAAATCACTCCCCACTTTTAAGTGACAAGCTCTAATTTTGCTACAAAATAATTTTTGCGATGACGATGATTTTATTAGGGGCTTAAAAAAGGGAAGGCACGCACATAAACAGATAAGGGCAGGGATATCCATTTTAGTGCGTGCCTTGGTTGCGTCACCCTGTCATTTAGGGGGGCGTCAGGGTGGCGGTAGGTGACTTTTAAATTTGGCTAATCTCTTTACCTGCTGATTAACCTATTGAATTTTCAACTTAACTCCGCTGACTGGTTATTTAGAAGCAACTCTCCACTCAGGCTCCATATCAGCAGCATTTAGCGTATTTTGGCTTTCTATTTTTGACGAAATTTTTGTATTTTTAGACTGTTTTTCTAAACTTCCGGTACGCCATTCTTCAGTTTTGGCTTCTGATTTTGGGCTAAAGGCCGGTTTATAGTCTTTTTGGCTGGTTTCTTTCATGTCTTTGGCGACAGCTACGACGATATTATATCCGTATTCCGCCTTATATTTGATAGAGCGCCAGGCTTCCTGGCTTATGTTGCATATATCTACATTGCGATTGCAAAATTGGCTCATATCACGAAATGCATATTTTGTTGCGCCCACAACATTTGCTGAATTGTTATTTCCAAGGGGAACCAGCAAGATTACCAGTGATACCCAGAAGAAAGTGCGAATTAAAAACATTTGTTATTCCCTGCTAAAGTGTTTTGTTCGATGAATAGACACTAACAAAGAAGTTCAAATAAATAATCAAAACTCACAGGCAAATTAAATGCAAATTTAAAGTGCAATTGAATGTATTTATATTATAAATCCACTAAAATTTTAATCTAATTTTCCATAAAACCAATAAATACTTACCTTTAAAATTTTAAATAAATTTTATTCAATTTATTACTATATTTTTTCAACCAAATACTACAATCCTCGTTTTTCACTTCCACCTAAAATTTTTCATAGCTCTTATTCTCTAGACAATTTTATTAGAATTTTATCTTTCATTAATCTGAAATGCCCATAATCGATTTCTATATTAGTATTTTAAGGTGCAGACCGCGCATTTATGTTGAGAAAAATAAATCATTTTAGCCAGGAGATGGCCTCTCTTATCTCCTCAAGGGTTGAGGGATACTACCATCCGTCAGCTCATAAAAATACTTTGTCTCTGCACAGACATAAATCTTTTATACAATCTCACCTTATGGGCGGCCTCGTCGCCATCCTTTTGTACCCTATCTATTTATACCGCACCGGCATACCGGGTTTTCTAGATATTCTTGTGCTAGTTTGGTTTCTTTCACCGGTTGTGACTGTTTATTACCTTTGCCGGACTGGGAATTTGGCCATAGCGCATATGATTTCCGCAATAAATCTAACCATTTTTGTAACTGTCGGTGCTGTGCTAACAGGTGGCATTCATTCTTTTCTTATTGCCTGGATGGTAATTGTGCCCCTAGAGGCGGCTCTTTCAGGGCATAAAAAGGTTATCTTTATTGCCTCATCTGTCGCTGTGGTTGCTCTTTTGGGGTTATATATTGGTAGTAGCGCTGGCCTTTTTATCGCAACACGCCAATTTGGATTTAGCCAAGAGGCTCTTTTTCTATTTGGATTGTTTTCGGCCTGCACTTATGGAAGCGCCATTGCTATGACAGTACAAAAAGCTCATGAAGAATCTGAAAATTCAATTCGTGAGAGTGAGCAAAAATATCGCTTAATGGCGAACAATTCCACAGATATGATCAGTGTTCACGACCATAAAGGCATGGTCACGTTTGCGTCACCAATAGCTGAACAGCTTTTCAATACCGAGGCAGAACATTTGCTTCAAGGCGGCTTATTAGAAAGAATACATATTTCTGATCGACCTATTTACATGACGGCTCTTTCTAATTGCAGGTCTTCAGAACAAGCCATCAGCGCTGAATTTAGAGTTAGACGCGCTACAAATTCCAATTCTCAGGCTCCAGATTATATCTGGCTAGAGATGAGATGCAAAAGAGTTGGGCCCGCGAATGATGAAGATCATCATATTATTGCGGTCACTCGAGATATCTCAGTTAGCAAAACACAGGAGCTTGCACTCCTTAAAGCAAGGGATGAAGCTGAAACCGCCAACATTGCAAAGACCCGTTTTCTTGCCAATATGAGCCATGAATTACGCACTCCTTTGAATGCAATCATTGGCTTTTCTGATGTTTTGAACATGGAACTCTATGGCAAGCTGGGCAATGATAAATATGCTGACTACTCTCGCCTCATCAATGATGCTGGTGAACATCTCCTAAGCATTGTGAATAATATTTTGGACATGTCTAAGATTGAAGTTGGCAAATTCTCCATCACTCCTGAAGCTTTTGAGCTCAACTCTCTTGTTGATACATGTTGCGACATGATGGAGCCTGAAGCAAATGATGCCTCTGTTCAAATCATAAAAGAATTTGACATTGACGAGCTGGATATTGTTGCTGACAGCCGTGCGGTCAAGCAAATGATGATCAACTTACTATCAAACGCCATCAAATTTAGTCCTGTTGATAAAAAAATCATCGTTAGAGTAGCAACTCAGGGTCAATCAACCACTTTAGAAGTGATTGATCAGGGAATTGGCATTTCTCATAATGATTTACCAAAACTTTGCAATCCATTTGTTCAAGCTGATAATTCCTACAAACGGCAACATGAAGGTGTTGGGCTTGGGTTATCTGTTGTTAAGGGACTTGCTAACCTGCATGGCGGCAACCTGACGATTGATAGTACACTTGGAATTGGAACCACGGCACGTATTGAACTTCCGCTTGAAGCAAGCATTAATGAGAATTCGCCAACTGAAGTTGTTCAAAAAATTGATGAATACGAGGCCTGTATCATTCCGTTCAACGAGACAACACAAACACTCAAAAAGGCTGGGCAAGCAAATAACTAAACTTCTGCCGCTAAAACATAATTTATTTTCATCTATATAACAGAGCCTTAACAAGGACTTACCTTGATAATTCATATTTTCCTTATCTCATTAACCGGCTCTTTACCTTCATATCCAATACTATTGTAAGAGGAATGTTTTTTTCTTTATGTCATTACCTTTAGTTTAAGAAAATTCCTTTGTTTAGTGAACAGTAGTTGATAGTTAAGATGAAACCAGTATATGCCAGACTTGCAGTTTTAAGCTTTTTGATGCTTTTTAGCGCGATTTCAGTGAACGCGCTTTTTATGCAAGACGGCCGTGTTTCTCAGCATGCCGATAAAAAATACCACTCTAAAGTGACTGTTCAAGTTGAGAAGCCAGCTCCTAAGGATGTGGAACACGTTGCTTCTGTCTCACTGAAGAAAAAAGCTCCCTTACCTATTAAAGAGAAATCAAAACCTCGTACCATTGGTGACATGCTCAAAAATCTTGTTGAGACACCTGAACCTCAAGTTGAGAGTGATAATGTTGTTGCCTTGATACAAGATGGTTTGGTGAAGCTCGGTTATCATCCAGGGACACCGGATGGTATTGCTGGCCCAACCACTCGCGCTGCTATTATGGCTTATGAATTTGATAGAGGTCTTACTCAGACCGGAATTGCTGACGCAGAAATCTTAGAAGTAATTCGAGGGTCCAAGCGCCGTCCAGAGCGAGCAACTAAGGCCAAGATTTTAGCAAAAAACTCACAAGAGTTGGTGTCTGCGCTGCAAAAAGCTTTGACAAAACTTGGTTACAACACCGGTTCAGTTGATGGTGTTATTGGCCCTTTAACTCGCAAAAGAATACGCAGCTTCGAACGCGACCAGAGAATGGATGTTACGGGCCGTATCTCTGGGAAATTAATCAACGCGATTAATAAAGCACGAGGCCGCCCTCTTTTACTTGCTAGCATTTGACATTAATCCTTTCTGTTTTTCTCTCGCGGCTATTTTTTTGTGCTTCGGATGCTCACTACACATCCGCACTTTATAATGGATTATCAATTTACTTTTTCTTATATTGAATGTTCATAAATAACTCTCACATCAGGTTTTCTGCATGCGTCTTCATTCTCATATTTGGGTTTCTGCTTTTATTCGCCTAGTTAATAATGGTGGTGCGAGTGCTGTTTTGACCCAGCGCGGCGAGGCAACAGCGGGAGCTATATATATTAAAGTTGCCCTTTTAGATAGAACCGCACTGCTTTATAGCCCTGCCCCTCTGTTTCTGATGGAAGAAGCACAGAAAACAAAAAGTGAAAACACTCAGGATATTGATCGTTGTTGGCATTCTGAATTTGGTATAAATCCTCAAGATGAGTTTGAAATTGACCAGTTTCTGCGCCAGCAGACCCAATATGACCCTGATATCTGGGTTATTGAGATTGAAGACCGTGAGGGGCGTCATTTTTTAGATAACCAACTCATCGACACAAATTAGGCTCAATTAACGTATTGATAAGTATATTTTTAAATAAGCCGATTAAATCTTCTTATTTGCATTTTTAAAAATAAAAAATACACTTTTTTGACTTATCCTTTGTTTGGAAATTTAATAATGGTGTAAAAACACACACATTTTGACTTATTGTTTTGCATGAAACTCCTAAGTTAACCTTGTAAGTAAAGCTGGGTGTAAGACACATGCTTTTTGTAATTTTATTGGTGAGTAAAAAATGAGTAAAATAATTGACGCTAGCGATCAAGCTATTCGAGATTTTGGAAAAAGCACTTCAGTTTTTAATCATGACTTTGCGTCATCTGGGTTATTTACTGATGAAAAACTTGCTGAATTAATTGAGCGCTACCCACGTGAATATTATATGATCAACACTATGACAGCTCAGGGAGATAAGCCTGAATGGCGCTCAGGTGAGATCAATAATGTTTCTGGTGACAAGGTTTTACAAGCCCTCACTGAAGGACGTATTTGGTTAGCCCTTCGCCGGTTTGATGTGGTGTGCCCAGAATATGATGATTTGGTTCATCAGGCTTTTTCTGAAATGGAAGGCTTACAGCCTGGACTTAAAACCTTCAAACACAATAGCTCTATGTTGATTTCTAGCCCGGGAGCTCGTGTACTTTATCATGCTGACATTCCTTATGTGTGCTTGTTCCATGTGCGTGGGAGGAAGAAACTTTGGCTTTATGATGCTGACAATAAAGAGCATCTACCTGACCAAACTTTAGAAGGCGTTATCTTACGCGAAACGGAAGAAGAAGTTGCTTATAAAGAAGCTTGGGACAAGGATGCATCTGAAATTGTTCTTGAGCCTGGCACCGCTCTCTCCTGGCAGCTTAATGCACCGCACCGCGTTGATAATCTCGACGGTTTGAACGTTTCGATCACAACAGATTATTTTACACCTCATGCGCAAAAGAAATATGGTGTCTATTATACAAATGGTATCATGCGCCGGAAACTTGGCATGTCTCCAAAATCAACAGAGGCTAATGGTTTAGGAGCTATGGCGAAATGTGCTGCAGCTCTTGCAATCAAGAAATCAAAAATTGTAAAAGTGAAAGAACGCACAATGATGAGCACATTCACTCTTGATCCCGACAATATTGGTCAGATTATTGACCTGCCGGAAAATCAACGCACTGAAATCGTGCAGATGTAATTTCTTTTGAAATTACTATATTTTTAAAGCGATGGCTGCGAGGCTGTCGCTTTTTTATTGCTTATTTTCTCTCACGGCTTTTCTTTTTAGTGGCGCTTCAGTTGCCCACTAGTAACCGCGCTTTTTTGTTTGCGCTTTAGGTTACTCACCAGCAACCGCGCTTTTTTGTTTGCGCTTTAGGTTGCCCACTAGCAACCGCGCTATTTCCTTACCGGAAGAGTGATTTTTTCTATTTTTTTGATGACATTTTTTTCTGGATTTTCTTTTTGTTTTTCTGCGGCATGGTCTGTGCAACTTTTTTCACCTTTTATCCAGTTTCGAATATCTCTTGTGACATTCTCTTCGTTCTGCGGTGTTAAGTGCCGGTTATCCAAGCGCACTTCTGTTCCGTTTGAGTGAGGTTTTAGGTGAACTGAGAAAATACGTGGGCCCCGCTTTGGAGGAACAGCTGGTTTGTGTATGAATATATCTGCTTTTTTCTCAGAGCCATCAGCTTTGTTTCTAGCAAAAAACTGAGCCTTTCCTAAGGGTGAACCATCAACCAGCCAACATTGACGCAACCCCAGCGCAATACGGCTATAAATTGTGATGTAATTCCCTTTGACAACTTCTCCGTTTAAAGAAGAGGTTAAGTCCGTACTTACTGACGGAACTTTCACTGATGAAATATCAACTTCAGGGATTTCAATGGGGTTTTTGGCGCAAGCGGCACATGAGAGGAGCACTGCTCCTGCGATCACTCCTCTTTTTTTTAAACTCTTGCACATAAGAAACCTCTGAACTTACTTGAGCTTTCTATTTTGCATTCAATACAAGAATATAACAAGGTGGATTATTTTGTCTCACGGCTTTTTTGCTGTGTTTCAGATGCTCACTCTTTTAGCGCTCCTTTAGGTTGCCTACCAGCAACCGTCGCGGCAATCGCGCTTTTCTTTGCTGCGCTTCAGTTGCCCACCAGCAACCGCGCTATTCTAAAACTTTTGATTTAATGCTTCAGTCCATAAAAACAAAAACGCAGCTTTTTCAGCTGCGTTTTGTAAATTTAAATCATCACGGCCTGTTTGATGAGTTTTCACGAAATATTCTTTAGTAAAGAGGTCTTTACCGAGTTACAAGACGAGACATATTCTGAGCAAACTCATCTAGGCTGTTTTGCTCATTTCTTGCCGCTTTAACTCGTGTCCGAGCCATATCACGTTCTTCAAGAATTTCAACATTCTTCAATGCTTTCATAGCATCTTGAAGTTCATCATTTGCCGCATCCATTTTTGCTTCAAGATCAGCGATCGAGATCATGAGATTATCACGTCTCTGTACAGCTGCTTTTGCAAATGTTGGATAAGCATAATGATTAATATCATCAACGCCGGCGCGTTGTTGTTCTGACAGAACCTGATTATCCAGATCATCTGCCATAGATTTAAAGTCGTTTATCATAGCCTCAATGGCAGCAACTTTTTGACGCTTTTCGTCTACGTCAAACTTGCGCAAACGAATAAGAGTTTCGCGAGATTTCATGTTCGATACCCTTTACACAATTCGAACCAATATAAAAAAATATCATACTGATTCATCATTAACATTTTGACAATTTCAACCTAAAATCTGAACTAATTCTTCATAGCCAGCATTTAGTGATGTCGCTTCTGATTTACCTTGCTGCAAAAACTGTTCCAGCCTTTCGGTATAATCTATTGCAGCGTCTGTTTCTGGGTTAGAACCACGTCTATAGACACCCATACGGATGATTTCCTCCATATCATAGAAGGTGCTCATATATTGACGCGCTTTATAAATAGCGGGTCTGTATTGTTCTGGCACACATTCTGGCATAGTTCGGGAAATTGATTTTAAAACATTTATAGCCGGATAGCGTCCGCGTTCCGCAATGGAACGCTCCATAACTATATGTCCGTCCAAAATACCACGCACTGCATCAGAGACGGGTTCGTTATGATCATCACCTTCAACGAGCACTGTGAATAATCCTGTGATTGAGCCCTTATCCGTGCCTGGCCCGGCTCTCTCTAACAGCCTTGGTAATTCAGCAAAAACTGTTGGCGTGTAGCCTTTTGTTGCCGGCGGCTCACCAACCGAGAGACCGATTTCACGTCCAGCCATTGCAAAACGTGTAATACTATCAATCATGCACAGGACGCTGTGATCTTTATCCCTGAAATATTCAGCCAGGCTCATGGTCATGTAAGCCGCTTGCCGTCTCATTAACGCCGCTTCATCTGATGTGGCAACTACAACAACAGATCTTTTTAAACCTTCTTCACCGAGGTTGTCTTCAATAAATTCTTGTACTTCTCTACCACGTTCGCCGATGAGGCCAATTACAAAGACATCTGCGGAAGCATTTTTGGTTAGCATTGACATCAGGACAGACTTACCAACACCTGAGCCCGCAAATATACCTAACCGTTGCCCAATGCAGCAGGTAGCAAAACAGTTTAAAGCTTTCACACCAAGATCAAGTGGTTCGCCCACTCTATTCCTTTGGTTAGCCGGTGGAGGTGAGTTACGTAGGGGCACTGGGTCATCGCCAGTTTCTAACGGACCCTTCCCGTCTATTGGTTCACCTAATGCATTCACAACCCGGCCCAACCAGTTTTCAGATGGCGAAACATCATTGTTGCTTGAATGTAGGTGAGCTTTGGCTCCCATACTTATACCATCCAAGCTTCCATAAGGCATGGCCAATGCGACGCCTTCTTTAAAGCCGACTACCTCAACCATGATTGGGCTTGAGTGATCGCGTTCGATTTTCAAACGCGCACCAATTCCAAAAGCTGCTAATGGCCCGGCGATTTCAATCATCACACCTTGAACAGCCTTCACACGACCATAAACTTTCTTGGTCTGGATGTTTGCTAATTCTTGTTTAAAGGCTTTCAAAAAGTGACCTCTTTTGTTGGCTGTGGGAGAATCAATCAATGGCTTTGACAAATCACTTTGACAATGGCACTCACGTTATTAAGCATTCGTTAATGAATTGGCACCCTTGTTTTTGATGTACCCAATTTTGATGAAAGTGATGTTATCAGTTTAACAGTCATAAGTATAATGGGGGGCATGCTTGCATAATGCGTTTTTAAGATGGTTTAACTAGCCAACTTAAGTTTTATGTGACTGCAAATTTTAAATTTTATGAGTGATATCTTTAGGTTAAAAAAAATAAACTAATTTTTGCCATTTTTGGTTGCGTTGATTCGGGCAAATCAGGTAACGTTTCGGTAATAAATTAAAAGAGCACCTAATAATAATCTATTTTAGCGTACCTCATTATCATCCAAAGTAACTCGTCTGTCTCTTGTGATGTGGCTTTACGAAGAGACCTTTTGTTAAAGTTTTTTTTATGAAGATTGCCTTTTTCTTAAGAAAAGTGCCGTTTTTATAAGAAAAGCCGAGTGATGTTATTGTTTTTTCAATACAAATTAGGATTTGTTAACTTCTTGCCCGTAACTTTGTAAAGAGAAGATTTAAATCAAGTGATATTCTGGACACTTGAATTAAGTTTTATGGGCAGTCGCCGGTTAACGGCTTATAAAGAGGGGCATATGATGAGGGTATTACTCATTGAGGATGATAGCGCTACAGCGCAAAGTATCGACTTGATGCTTCAGTCTGAAGGTTTCAACGTCTACACGACTGATCTTGGAGAAGAAGGGGCAGATCTTGGCAAGATCTATGATTATGATATCATTCTTCTCGACATTAATTTACCAGACATGAGTGGATATGAAGTTTTGAAAACTTTACGTGTAAGTAAAGTCAAAACTCCTATTCTGATTCTATCTGGCTTGGCCGGGATTGACGATAAAGTTCGCGGCCTTGGCTTTGGTGCTGATGATTACATGACCAAGCCTTTCCATAAAGATGAACTTGTTGCACGTATTCATGCAATTGTGCGTCGCTCTAAGGGGCATGCGCAATCTGTTATTACAACAGGTGACCTGAAAGTGAACTTGGACGCCAAAACTGTTGAAGTTGATGGCCAACGTGTTCACCTAACTTCCAAAGAATATCAAATGCTTGAACTGCTATCTCTTCGCAAGGGTACTACCTTGACAAAAGAGATGTTCCTTAACCACCTTTATGGCGGTATGGACGAGCCGGAATTGAAGATTATTGATGTGTTCATCTGTAAGCTTCGGAAAAAACTTTCTGCTGCATGTGAAGGTAAGAATTATATTGAGACTGTTTGGGGACGGGGTTATGTATTGCGTGATGCGGATGATGATAGTCCGTTGCAACTTGAACATGAAGGCGAGCACGAAGCTGCTTAAGCCTCTATCATTTTTACATAGACAAATTATTTAAAAGAGCACTCTTTATTGACTGCTCTTTTTTTTGTTCTCACGGCTAATTCCAATCGCTAAGGCGATTGGGCCTCCGAAAGGCGGCGCTTGCGCCGGACTACGCTCGCGCTTCGTCATGTCCTACTGCCCGAAAATGGGCAGTTCTCCTTCTTCGGTTGGATAATTTTTATCTTTATTATTTCCATAGCTAATTCCAATCGCTAAAGTGATTGGACTTCCGAAAGGCGGTGCTTGAGCCGGATGCCCATGGCGTCATGTCTTGACACCGAAGTGGTGCCACTCCTTCTTAGTAAAAATTAAATAGTTTTTTAGCTTTTTCTCTAACAGCTAGTGCGTGAGCTATATAAACCAGCTTCTTAACTTTTCAATAAAAAATGGCGCTGAAAGTCAGCGCCATTTCTATAAAACTTTTATTGGAAACCTTATTCAATTACCGAGTAAAGTTTCTTCCTGTTGTTCCGGTTTTTGCCAATGGAGTTCCGCTTGCAGGCCTTGTTATTGCGCTTGCAGGTTTGCTTCCGGCTTGATTTTTAATTTGATATAAGCCTCTTGCATCTGGGACAGAGCCGAAACTATCATTTAGGCCAACCAAAGTTTCTGATGCGCCTAGCACCAAATAACAATTTGGATTGGTTTGTTTGCCCATTCTTGCAATGATGTCTGACTTTGTTTCTTTATCAAAATAGATCAAAACATTTCGGCAGAAAATAATATCGAAACGGCCAAGTAGATTAAAACTATTTAGCAAATTAAATTGACGATACTGGACTGATGACCTAATTTTTGAGTTCACCTGCCACATGCTACCAACTTGCTTAAAGTTTTTAACCAAGTATTTTACTGGCATACCGCGTTGAACTTCAAACTGGCTATAAAGACCAGCCTTTGCTTTTTCCAAGGCTTCAGAACAAAGATCCGTTCCGATGATCTCAATGCGCCAGCCTTCAAGTTCAGCAGCATATTCTTGCAAAATCATGCTTAGTGAATAAGCTTCTTGACCAGTTGAAGCTGCTGCACTCCAAATGCGTAGATGTTTTTGAGACTTTTTTGCTTCCAATAGTTTTGGCAACATGATGTTCTCAAAATTATCAAACGGTGTTTTATCTCTGAAGAAGAATGATTCATTGATAGTCATTGCTTCCACAATTTGGTTCTTGAGGGATGTGGCTTCAGAGCGACGTAACTCTGCTACCATTGCATCAATCGTCTCATATTTCAGCTTTTTTGCTACGGGCAAAAGGCGTGATTCAATAAGATATTGCTTGTCATCAGTTAAAACCAAACCTGAAGCGCTTTTTAGCAATGTCCGTAAATAATCAAAATCTCTTGGTGTCATCTTGCTTGCCCTGTGATTAATTGTTTTAACTTCGGCGCTATTTGCTTTAAAGGTAGTACTTCACTGCATGCGCCAATCTTTGCTGTTGCTCCGGGCATCCCCCAGACAACACTTGTTGCTTCATCTTGCGCGATAACCGAACCACCTGCATCTGCGATTGTCTTTGCACCATTTGCTCCATCGGATCCCATACCTGTCAAAACGATAGAGAGAGTTGATGGCCCATAACATTTTGCTACTGAATCAAATAGTGGGTCGACAGCTGGTTTGCAAAAGTTCACTTCTGGTCCATCTGTAATTCTAATAATCGGAAACGCTCCCTTGCGTTCCATAATCATATGTTTTCCACCAGGTGCTACATAAATTTTGCCTGTTTGAATTTGTTCGCCATCAACACCTTCAGCTGATGGAATGCCTGCCGCTCGGCCTAAATGTTCTGCAAATATTTTTGTAAAGGTCGCAGGCATATGCTGCGTTACTAAAACAGGGACATTTTTTAATGCTGGTGCTAACTCTTCAAGAACGGAAATTAATGCTGGTGGACCACCTGTTGAACTACCCACGACCAAAATTTTGGGTTGTGTTTTTGAATACTCTCTTAAGGAGTAACCATCAGCAGTAGTTCCTGTGCTTGCAACTTTATCTGCTAGTACGGCTCCCGCAGTCTTTGCTTTTCCAGTAACGACTGAAGGCCGTGCCGGAGCTATTTTTGCTTTTTGCTTTAAGAGAGTTGAGCCAAGAGCTTTAATCTTGTTAAGCAAATCAATTTTAAAGGCCGAAGACGTAGTTACACCACTATTGCTAACTGGCTTCGGAACATAGTCCGATGCCCCTAATGACAAAGCTTTTAAGCTAATTTCAGCATTTCTTTGTGTTAGTGTTGATGCCATAATAACTTTGACACCTGGGCACAATTTAAGGATTTTTGGTAGTGCTTCCAAACCATCCATAACAGGCATTTCAATATCGAGAACGATGACATCTGGATTTATAGTTTTGACTTCTTCAACAGCTTTCGCTCCGTTGGAACATTTTCCAACCGAAACCATGCCAGCTTCTTCGTCAACCCATTTTGAGACCAACCCTCTTACAACGACACTATCATCTACGACCATAACTCTTATCGAATTTGGCGCTGATACAGTCGAGCGAGACCTTCCAGACATTTTTTGTGCAACAGCTGACATATTTGCCTCAATCCATTTAAGCGTCTAGCAACGAAACTTCCTTTAGTTTGGAAATAATAATTTCCTTATCGAAAGGCTTCATAATATATTCGTTTGCTCCAGCTGAAATGGCTTGAGTGATATGGTCCATATCATTTTCAGTTGTGCAGAAAATGACTTTTGGTGCTTCACCGCATGGATCTTTTCTTAGTTCCACTAAGAACTCTAGTCCATCCATGACAGGCATGTTCCAATCAAGCAGGATAATATCCGGCAAGTTTTGGCGGCATTTATCTAGTGCTTCCTGACCATTTTCGGCTTCAGCAACTTCAAAATTTACTTCTTCCATAATTCTTCGTGCAACTTTTCTAATTACACTGGAATCATCTACAACCAAGCACTGCTTCATTATTTTATATCCTTTATTCGCCCTTAAATTTCACCTTATTTACAAGAATGAATTAAGCTGCATTTGATTTTTCACCTGTTATATCCAGAATACGTTCAACATCTAATAATACGAGTAGTTGCCCATCCAGACGGTGAACACCAGCAGAAATGCTACTCCAGCGTACATCTAGATTTGCAGGGTTTTTTTCAAATGTTCTGCGCCCTAAACGCAAGACTTCTCCGACCCGGTCAATGATAAGTCCATACGATTCTTGTTGATGCTCGATCCCCACTGCCATTGGTGTTCCGCCGTCACTACGAGGCGGGAGCCCTAAGCGTTTGCGCATGTCAATTGCAGTAACAATTCGACCGCGTAAATTTAAGACACCTGCGACTTGTGGATTTGACAATGGAACTTCTGTGATAGCATCCGGCATGAAAACATCTTCGACCTGTGCGATTGGTAAACCAAAAAGTTGACCATCAATATGCACAGTTACAAATTCACTAGTTGCACCAATTTCTTTGTTTTCGTTACTCTCTGTAGTCATGCTGCGGCCTCATTTTCACTTACTGGCTTACATTCACGGATTGATTCAATCAGACCTTCACGATCAAATTTAGCGACATAATCTCTAAAACCGGCTGCGCGGCCTCTTGCGATCACTTCGGGGTTCGTATGTGACGAGAGAGCAATGATTGGAGTATCACCCCACTGATTGTCTCCTTTAAGAACGCCGGCGAATGTGATGCCATCCATTTCTGGCATTTCAATATCAGATACAATGACATCGAATTGTTCACCGGTATCTTTTAATCGCAGAGCTTCTGTAGCCGATTCAACCATTGTCACTCTATAGCCAGCTGATGCTAGCAGTGGTGACAACAGATTGCGGAAAAATGCACTATCATCAACTAAGAGCAGTTTTAATTCACGTTGAACTGGATTTGGTATATCGCGCTTTTCTAACCAATCATCAAAGGCTTTTGGCAAGTAGTAACCGACGTCAATGACCTCGGTTGCCTTACCTTTAATAACAGCAGACCCCACGATACCATTTTTCTCAGATGAAATTTCAATTGTGAGGCGATCCTCGACGATATCGACGATTTCATCAACAACTAATCCCATAGAATGAGTTTCATCAGCAAAGACTAAGATTGGCTGTAAGCCTTCATCTCTGTGTGTCAGATGATCATCGATGTAGATAAGCGGCATTAATTTACCGCGATACTGAACCAGATCTCTGTTATTTGATCTTTCAATATTTGCAACATCAACTTCTTCAAGCCTTGTAACCAATGAAAGAGGTACAGCTTTAAGGTCTTCTGATCCTGACTTGAAGACCAGCAATGCTGTTTTCTCTTCATTCCCGATCAACTCCGCAGCTTCAGCAGCATCTACATGATTGCTTTCTTGAGCGCCACCATGATCTCTTGCAACAGCTTGGGCAATACCGTTAGGATCAACAATCAAGATCACGCTACCGTCACCTAAGATTGTGTTACCGGAAAACATTGTAATTTCTCGTAGCATGGAAGACATCGGTTTAACCACGATTTCTTCCGTGTGAAAGACCGCATCGACGACAATACCGAATGTTTGCCCACCAACTTGAACAACTACAACGAATACGTTTTGATCCGTAGCGGCAGCTTCAGCTGCTGTACCGTCATCTCCCTCTTCAAGGATTTTTGCGATAGGATCATTCCCAAGTAATTTGCTCATGCTAATTACGGGTAACAATTTATTGCGCAATCTCAGAACAGGGCTGTCATTAATCATTTCAATGCGGTGTTCCGCATTTGCATTTGACTTCACTAGTTCAAGAACAGCTAATTGAGGAATAGCAAACTTTTGCCCGCTAGATTCCACAATCAAAGCAGATACAATTGCCAATGTGAGTGGAATTTTAATAATGAAGGTAGAGCCTTCACCTGCAACTGATGTTAGATCAACGGTTCCGCCAATAAGTTCAATGTTAGTGCGCACAACGTCCATGCCAACACCACGACCAGAAACGTTTGTTACTTTTTCGGCAGTTGAAAGACCTGCGTGGAAAATCAATTTGTGAATTTGATTTTCTGACATTTCTTCAAGTTCTGCTTCGGTAGCAATACCGTTAGCTATAACTTTTGCTTTAATCTTATCCGTTGGCAGGCCTTGACCATCATCAGCAATTTTAATGATGATGTGACCACCTTCGTGATATGCGCTAAGCGTTACGTTGCCTTCTTCAGATTTGCCAGCAGCTATACGACCTTCAGTTGTTTCTAAACCATGGTCAGCAGAGTTACGTACCATGTGTGTTAGAGGGTCTTTAATTTGTTCTAACACCTGGCGATCAAGTTCTGTTTCAGCGCCGATCATCTCAAGATTAATTTTCTTATCCAATTCTTTGGATAGATCTCGGATGATACGTGGTAGTTTTTGCCATGCATTGCCAATTGGTTGCATGCGGGTTTTCATCACCCCTTCTTGCAACTCGGCAGTTACGTTTGAAAGGCGCTGTAAAGGTACTTTAAATTCGCTATCATCCAGACGGCGAACCATTTCTAAAAGTTGATTTCTTGTTAGCACAAGCTCAGATACCATGGTCATAAGCTGTTCTAATGTCTCAACATTTACACGAATGGTTTGCGCTTTTACTGCGCCACCTTCTTTTGGTTTTGCGTCATCTTTTTGAGCTGCTGCTGGTTTTGCGGCGGGGGCTTTTACTGCAGCTGGAACTTCGGCAGGTACTGGGGGCTCAGGCTCAACAACAGCTGCTGGCGCTTCATCAACTGAAGGAGCTTCGGCTCCAAAATCATCAGGTCCAGGAGCATTCTGGAAGGCAGCTTCTAAATCATCTAGAGAAACTTCACCAGGTTTTAGTTCACGCTCTAATTCTTGAGAGGCAGGGGCTGCTTCTGCAGGTTCTTCAACGCTTTCGCCATTCATGGCCTTCATTGCCAAGGCGGACATGGCGTCAAGTTGTTGAATTAAATCTTGATCAACACCTTCAGGCTCTGATCCTTCTTGCTCTAATTGTTCTAGAATTTCTTTGAGGCGGTCAATTGTATCTAGAATTAGCGACACGCCCTCTGAGGTTGGGGTCGCACCGTCTCTATATTTACCCATTAGCGTTTCAGCTGAATGAGCAAGAGCCTCTAGTCTTGGTAGCCCAAGAAAACCACATGTCCCCTTGATTGTATGTACCAAGCGAAAGATATTATCTAAAATTCCGCTATTTGTTGGTTCTTGTTCAAATTTTACGAGTTCTACGTCAACGACATCTAAACTTTCAGCTGTTTCCGTTAGAAATTCGCTCAGGAGATCGTCCATCACTTGTATCCTTTTCCCCAAAGCCCTGTTAGCTTTTTACCCCTTGGCCGAGAGCATCACTCAGATAATTACTGAGAGAATCATTGGCCCTAAAGTTAATATTGGAGAGAAAGAGTTAAATTTAACTGAAAGAAATGCCGTGAACCTCTCATGTTTTGCAGATAATTTAATTTTTATCCCATTATGAGACTGAAAATACGACTTCATTTTCATTAAATTCGAGTTTTATAGATAAATTGCCATTTTTTAGAAGACGGTATGTGTAATATGGCTGGATAACTAACGCGTCGATTGGCTCTTTTGATTCGCCACTAAGAATAGTTGGCACACGCTCTGGTAATCTCGCTCCATCACCTTTTGCTGAAATATTAATTTCTGGCTTTTCAACATCACCAGAAACATTAAAAGAGATAACCCCGCCTCTTGGGATGGCCGCCACAGCCACAACAACTAGGTTTAGGATTAATTTAGCATAACCTTTTGGCATAAAATCATGATCACTACTCCACTCAACCTTATGTTTTTCCTCAAGTATTGCATTTGCCAAGTCTTGAATTTTATTGAAAGGAATATCTGTTCCAGCAGAACCGGCTGCGCCAAATGCCAACCTGGCGAATTCTAAACGAGCCCAAGCATTTTTGGTATTGCGACGGATAACATCCATTGCATATTGCTTAACCTGTTCATCATCATCATCTTCTAAAACTTCCAGCCCATTAAAAATCGCGCCAACAGGGCCAACAACGTCATGGCAAATTCGACTGGAAACTAAAGCTGCTAATTCCAGGTCTGTAATTTCTTTGTCTACACTCATCGTTAAGTCCTCGTTAACTAAATTTAACTGTCTGTTTTGCTTTTAAGAAAATTGTTAAACTCAAACCAACTTCACTCCTTAAAATATTGGAGTTTTGATTCAAATTCACACCGAATCAATTCATTCTATCGAACAATACCGTTTTGACCGAAGATGTTCTAGGGCATAGATTTTTTTGCCCATTTTAATTAGGATAAATGATACCCCACTTACACAGACCTCTGCCTTATCAAGACGGTTTGCTATTTTATTAATGAGGTTGGGTCTTGTGTTTCAGTTAAATAAGCTTATGGTCACAGCTGTTTTTATCAATAGCTACTAACTTGCTGGTTAGTTTGACTGTTTCTCTACTTTTTTGAGGCACTCAAACACCCTTGTTAATATATCTTCATTTAATTTTACTCTGGTTCCAAATCTATGTCTCTTCCCAGTTTTGACGATCTAAATTCAGCTCTTGTTCCACTTGCCATAGAGGTTGGACAACTTATTTTGAGCTTTTACAATTCCGATCTTGAAGTGAAAACTAAGAGCGATGATAGTCCGGTAACTTTGGCTGATCAGGCTGCTGAAAAAAGCATTATTGAGACGATAACCTCTTGCTGGCCTCACATAACCATCGTTGCTGAAGAGATGTGTGCTGCAGGCATAATCCCAGATACTAACGATCCAGAGACAAATGGTACTTTTTTTCTTATTGACCCTCTTGATGGCACTAAAGAGTTCATCAACAAGAGAGATGAATTCACAGTAAATATTGCTTTGATTGTTGATAACACACCATATTACGGTCTCGTTCTTACTCCTGCGCTTGGTGAACTTTTCATTACGCTTTCTGAGGAAAGGTCTGGTTATTTACAGTTTTCTAAAAAACTTGGGGAACTTTCAAGGGACGACAAGATTTTTGATCAAGAGAAATTTGCACCCATTTTGGTGAGAGATTGGCCATCACCTGGGCCTGTTGGTGTTGTTAGTCGTTCTCATCCCGATGACATCACGGTTGAGTTTTTAAAGAAAAACAATGTTGTCGAGCAAATAGCGGCTGGTTCTAGTTTAAAATTTTGCCAGGTTGCTAGGGGGATTGCTGATATATACCCTCGCTTTGGCCCAACTATGGAATGGGACACAGGCGCAGGCCATGCAGTCCTCTGTTCAGCTGGTGGCACCTTAGTGACTGGCTCTGGAGAGGAGTTTCTTTATGGGAAATATGATCGAAACTACTTAAATGGTGATTTTGTTGCTTGTTCAAAAAAAGAATTGTCTAAAATCAAGTTTTAGATGACTAGAGGATATCACTTTTCATTAATTTCAATGCTAAGTGATAAGCTTTAGCTTAAGCTCCGTGTTTGGATAAATTGCATCTTAGAAAACTTTAAACCTTGGAATATCTAGCGATAATTCTTGCCAGTTTTTTTCTATTTTTTTGTGTAATTTCAGCTTATTATCTTGCCATAGATATCTATTCACTTGATTGTTAAATAGATATAACTTGCTGCCCTCGACTACCCAGATAGAAGGCAAGCCTTCAGATAAAATACCCTTTGAAATTGCATATGGATCATAGCCCGCATAGCGCGGCGCATAAACCGACGGTGTTCTCTTAAAGGCTAGCAAATTTGCTTTTGAAATAAACTGCCACGTTACGCCATGCCAAAGATACTGAAACCTTTCATCTCCTGCTTCACTTTTTTGGGCAATGAAATAAGAAAGAGGATCATAACCACCGATGGCCAGGCCGGTGATGTAATCTGACCAATGGATGGGTACATAAAGGTTGTCCAATTCATGTAATTTTTTTTCCAGGTCAGAGGCTGGTGTTTTTGTAGGCGTTTTTGTTTGGGAAAGCTCTGCAGCACTTTTTGTAGCTTCAGCCGATACTTTATAAATCGGGGCTAACAAGCTGAACAATCCGAATAGAATTATTAAAGGGGGCATTTTACTTTTTAAGGCAAACCGCATTCTTTTTTGTGACTTCCTGTTTAATGGTTCATTTGGACAGTTCAATTACCTGCCCGACCTCGGCATAGCTCTTTAACGTTCTAGATTTATTCTACTCTGTAAATCTTACTATTTCCTCATCACTTAAGACTGACATAGGCTGATTGAGTAAGATAAATGTGGCTTGAGCCTATAATTGCCATTTTTTTATTAAAATATTTGGTTTTATTGAAATATTTGATCCGTTTTAATGATTTGTTCGCTTGATTCTATAAATAATCAATCATTGATTCACTTTTTTTCGCTGATTAGATAGGCGCTTCTTAAAAGGTTACAACTATGAACGGTTTTCGTTTTTCTGCTGTATTTTCTCTTATTCTAAGTGGTTTCATTGGATTTTTACCAAGTACACTTCATGCTAAGGATGCCTCACAAATAGTGGGTAAAGCAATTCAACTGGCGCAAGCAGACAGAGGGTATATTCCAGATGACTCTGTTGACGCCCCGCGCCGTATTACGCCGGATGCTCCACGAGACTATACACCACCTCGTGATTATACACCGCCGAGAGATTACACTCCTCCGAAAGATTCTGCACCACGTACTTATAATCGCCGCCCTTCTGATAATTATGGTGATCAGCCTCGCCGGTATGAACCTCAGCGTGAACAACGCAATGTGACCGATAGTGAGTATTCATCAAATGAAATTTCACGAGCCGGGCATGAATTTTTTGGCTCTGTTTCTGTTGGCCTTGCCAAAGTGATCGAACATGCTTTTAAAGAACAGGGTCGCCCGAACGGTTATATCTTAGGCGAAGAGGCTGGCGGTGCATTTGTGGCTGGGCTTCGCTATGGAGAAGGCATTCTGCATACCAAGAGTGCTGGCCGTCACAAAGTCTACTGGCAGGGCCCGTCCGTTGGCTATGACCTGGGAGCTTCAGGCGCCAAGACAATGATCCTTGTATACAACCTTTATGCGCCGAGAGATGTTTATTCACGTTTCGGTGGCATTTCTGGCTCGGCTTACTTTGTCGGCGGTGTTGGTATGACTTTATTAAAACGCGATCATGTGACTATGGCACCGATTGTTGCTGGTGTTGGATTGCGTCTTGGAGCAAATGTGGGCTATTTGAAATTTACTCGCCGCCCGACTTGGAACCCGTTTTAATCAATACTCTAAACCATTTAGATGCCATAATTGTGCTTTAAGGAGGCTTATCGCACAGTTTGGCTTCTTCATAACGAGAAGCTTTTGCATCAATCAGCAAAAGATGGCTATAAGTCTCTTTTTGTGTGAAAATGTTGTTGCGTAGCACTAGGGGGACCCAATATGATGGACCCTCATGGGTGAATGATTTATTCATCAGATTTAGTAGGTAATCTTGTTGAGTTTTTAAGGGCTATAGGACGTTTTTGGTGGCATCAATTTTGCCCTTTCCTTATCTTAGAAAACAACATCTGGGCTGGACGATTAATTAAGCATGCTTATCCAATCCATTATGATTTTTTCACTGGGCATCTTTGTGACTGCCCTTATTGGGATTGCTGTCGCACCACTCATTTGGGCGCGCTCCTCAATTGTGACCAAACAGCAATTAATTGCTACCCTTCCCTTAAATGAATTTGAAATAAAATCTTCACGCGATCAATTGCGTGCAGAGCACGCTATTAAAGCGCACCGGCTTGAAAGCAAATTAGAACAAGCTGACCAAATCAATGCTCGTCAGTTAATTGAGATCAACCGGCGCGAACTCAATATTCATGAATTAAACAACCAGATTATTAACCTGAAACAAGAGCTTGCCGAGAAGACAAGTCAAAATATTGTTTTGTTGCAAAACATTGATCGCAAGGTCCCTTTGCTAGAGGACCGAGCAAACCGACTTATGACAGTGCTTGTTGAGCGTGAACGTGAAATTCAAGCTCTCAAATTGCATGGTGTTCACGGGTATCACGATACAAGTGATGATGAAGGGCTTTATCACTATCAAGAAGAAGTTGAACAAATGCGCCAAGACCTTGGAGAAGAAGTTCAATCGACCGAAGCTCCTAGACGGACCATCATTGAAAATGCTGAAAGCATTCATGAAGAGAACCTCGACCTTTTAAATGAAACGGCCAAACTAAAAGCTCGCCTTATCGAAATTCAAAAACGTGAGAAGAATGAAACAGACCTTCTCCGCTCTGAAATGCAGAATATTGCTCTGACGATAATGCAAGAGCAAACCGCTGTTTATCGAAGCCAGTTTCATAACATCCCCAATGCTCATCCTCTCACTGAAGAAGATGAAGAAAATCAACTACCACTTGATTTTGAATTTGATGATAAGAAACCTGTGTTTCTTAAAAAGGCGGAGCAAGCACGGGCTGAAAAAAATATTAACCCGACCTCAGCTTCATCCGATAAGAATGATGAGACCCCGGAAAACAGCTTAACGGCCCGATTAGAGACATTACTCAAACAAAAATAAGGTTATTATTTTTGTACACTAATCTTGGCTGTGATCGCTTTTGTTTTTTTATTCACTATCCAAATCTCTGAATAAACGCCTTTTTTCACATCTTCTTTCTTTACATAGAGTATAATTTCTTTCTCTGATGCTGCTAAATGCTGGATTTTAAAGCCATCAAGCTTTATACCGCTTTGAACAGGCATTTGCTTTGATTGGATTTTCCCCTTGAACACCTTTTCGGAAACAACATCATTTGTTTCTGATTTTGAGAGAAGGGTATTTACAAGTTTGTAAATAAAAAACCCAAAGCCAATGGCCAAAACAACTGACATGAAAATGATGAGGCCTATGAGTGCTTTTATTCTCATGGGGCTCCAAAAGCTATTTTCGCTCGTCTCTATTGCATTTTGGTTTTCAGCTTGTTCTTTTTTATTTTTATCAGCTTTAGGCTCTAGCATAAGATTTTAGTCCATATGACGAATGAAATTCAAAACACCTCACCGACGACAAGTACTGATCAACAGTCAGAAAAAACAACTGAACAATCAACGCATGTTCGTCTTGAGGCTGGCGAAGAACATGTTGGTGAACGGCTTGATCGTTTTATTAGCTCATCTTTGGAGCATTACACAAGGTCACGTGTGAAAGAATTAATTAAAACAGGTCATATCAGCCGCGGCGAGAAGATTATTCTCGAGCCCAATTGCCGTATTAAGCTTGGTGATGTCTATGATGTTGAGCTACCTCCAGCGGCTGCTGCCATTCCTTTAGCGCAAGATATTCCTTTAGACATTGCTTATGAAGATGAACATCTCATTGTGATTGATAAACCAGCCGGATTGGTGGTTCACCCGGCAACGGGACACTGGAGCGGTACTTTAGTGAACGCTCTTCTTTATCATTGTGGTGACAGTCTTTCTGGTGTTGGCGGTGTGAAACGGCCTGGAATTGTTCACCGCTTGGATAGATACACTTCTGGGTTAATGGTGGTTGCCAAGAATGATACTGCTCATCTGGGGCTTTCTGAGCAATTTGCTGACCATGGACGACAAGGCCCTCTAACACGGGCTTACACTGCTTTGGTTTGGGGAGAGATTTCTCCGAAAAATGGGACGGTTGAGAGTCAAATTGGACGATCCCCTAAGAACCCTCTTAAGATGGATGTCTTAAAAGACGGCGGGAAATTTGCGATTACCCATTATGAAACTTTGGAAACTTACGGTGTTAATGATGTTTCTAATCGGTCTGCTATGAAACTCGGTGATAATAACGCCGCTGTTTCAAAAATCACATGTCGGCTCGAGACTGGGCGAACTCATCAAATTCGGGTGCATATGACGCATTTAGGACATCCTCTCATCTCAGACCCTGTTTATGGCACTGGTTTTAAGACTAAAGCTGATATTTTGCCTCAAAAAGTGCAACACGCCGTTCAAAAGCTAAAAAGACAGGCTTTACACGCCTCAGTCCTTGGTTTTAGCCACCCTGTAACGGGCGAATATCATGAATATTCAAGCGATTTACCCAAAGATATGGAAAAATTAGAAAATTTACTCCAAACCCTTTAATGCCGTAATTTTATGCCTATATATAGTAAGGCTGAAACAAAGTTCATATTTTGTTCTAGTTTTGAATATGTTGTGGTTTTATTATTTAAGGGTTAGGGGTCAGGCTATGGCTACAAATCTACCTACAGTTACATCTGGTCAAGGCGGCTTACAGAAATATCTTTCTGAAGTGCGTAAATTTCCTATGCTGGAACCACAAGAGGAATATATGCTGGCGAAATGCTGGCGAGAACATAATGACAGAAACGCCGCACAAAAGCTTGTGACGTCTCATCTCAGATTGGTTGCTAAAATTGCCATGGGCTATCGTGGCTATGGCTTGCCTATTGGTGAAGTTGTTTCTGAAGGCAATGTTGGTCTTATGCAGGCTGTTAAAAAGTTTGATCCTGAAAAAGGGTTTCGCTTAGCGACGTATGCTATGTGGTGGATTAGAGCCTCTATTCAAGAATATGTTCTACGCTCATGGAGTCTTGTGAAACTTGGCACGACTTCTTCGCAAAAGAAGTTGTTCTTCAATTTGCGCAAAGTCAAATCACAGCTTAACGCTTATGAAGACGGTGATTTAAAACCAGATCAAGTTAAAGAGATTGCTACCCGTCTTGGCGTGCCTGAAGGTGACGTTGTTTCTATGAACCAGCGCATGCAAGGTGATGCCTCTCTCAATGCCCCCTTGAGCAAAGAGAGTGAGAGTGGTGAGTGGCAGGACTGGTTGGTTGATGATGAGATTGACCAGGAAACAGCACTTGGTGACAGCCAAGAACTCGACCACCGTCTTGATCTTTTGAAAGATGCTATGGGTGTTCTTAATGAGCGTGAAGTTAAGATTTTTGAAGCGCGCCGTTTAAGTGAAAAACCACAAACTCTTGAAGAGCTTAGCCAGGAACATGGTGTGAGCCGCGAACGTATTCGCCAAATTGAAGTGCGTGCGTTTGAAAAAGTTCAAGAAGCTGTAGTCGCTGCGGCTAATTAATCTCTCACGGCTATTTCAAGCGCTTATGGCGCTTGAGCCTCCGAGGGGCGGTGCTAGGCACCCGGCTGCGCTGACGCTTTGCCATGTCCCTCAGCCCGAAAAGGGCTGAGCTCCTTCTTCGTATATAAACATTGAGCT
>BAABWY010000010.1 GCA_040367435.1 Hyphomicrobiales bacterium 4NK60-0047b
TTTCCCTCAGGTAATAAATAGGTATCAAAATGCTGAAATTTCAGCGTTCTGAGATGTTACTTGATGAGAAGAGAAAGGTGAATAATGTTATGTAGGATCAAGAGTTTAAGTTGCTATATGTTCCATAATGTTTGTACGCCTGATGGAACTTTTCAAAAGGCGATCTTTTGCCCCCTTTCGGAACCTAATTAGCACCAACTATCATATGCGCACCCCATATAGAGGGATGCTTTAAATAATTTCTTTCACTTTTATTCATTAAGTCGATTACTGATTGTTGTAATGCTTTGGACCAGTCTTTTGCTTTTCCGTTTAGTCTCTTCTTCATAAGTCCGACCGCTAAATCAACTGCTGGCTCTGAAGCAATTGCCCAATGGGTTACTAAAAGATTTCGACTGCCTGCATAGAAAAAAGCTTTGGCTAGTCCAGAAAGTCCCTCGGCTCCTAAAGTGCCGTCTCCAGCTGCGGTATTACAAGCTGAGAGCATAACTAGTTCAGCATTTAATTTGAGTGATATGATTTCTCTAGCAGTCAGAATTCCATCTCGACTTTTATCACTTCGTGAGATCGGGGTTAAGATTAAAGCTGGCTCAGCTAAACCGGGTAATTCATTAGAAACCACTGCATGCGTTGCAAAACTAATGACGTCATATGCTTGAAGGTTTATCTTTGCTAGTTCACTTTCAGTCGCCTTTTTCCCAACTAAAAGATGGTTACCTTCTGATTTGGGAAAAGCTTTTTGGATCTTACGAATTTCATCTTCAGTTTCAGGTAAAGCCGGAAATAGACCAACATTACGGGGTAAGTTTCTTTTTCCATTCGTTTCCGATTTTAGATTTTGATAATTTGGGTTAGCTACCCCAAAATAGTTCCAACTATCGGGTAATTTTTCTTGCGCAGTTTTTCTCAAAATCTTAATCGTCGAAATTGCGGGTAGTACTTTTACAGAATGACTATTCACCAACCAAGATGGTTTAAATTTTAAAATATCATCTTGTTTGTATTCTGTTATCTCAGGTTCTTTTCTCAAGAGAACAGAAAGTGGTAAGCTATCAAAAACAGCATGTGGTATAAATACTAAGCTCTTCACGGCATCAAGTTGCGACTCTAATTTTGAAAACATCAATGAATAAAGTTTAAATGAGGTCGACATTTGAAATGCATTTTGATCTGGCCTTTCAAGTCCCTTCCTCAAGTTTTTGATTGTAGCCTTCAGCTCTTTCGATGGAATATTTAGAACTTGCAGCTTGATCTCTTTGTTATCTAGCCACCAGAGAAAAGTATGTTTTGGTCCCATATAAGTAGATATAAGAGCCTCACCTTCTTTGAGACTAGCACGCGTCTCTTCAATCGATAATATTTGCATACGGGCATGTTCAAAATAATCCGGATTCTCTTTCTGCAATTGAGAAGTGATCTTATTCCGTTTCTGCTCTAATTGTTTAATTGAAAAAGAAATTTGTTTAGCGGAAGAGTTGTTGGCAGATAATAACTGATCATAGTGTTTTGTAATTTTTCGATTTAGATCTTGATGTTGACGAGCAAGGCCACCACTCTGAACAGCAATGCGCGCACTTAATTGTGAGAAAGTGCCTGCTGTTTTTGTTAGTTGTAGATATTGAGTAATTGAAAAAGCGGTCTCTATATCTTCAGCATTAAGTTTCTTTCCTTTGAGAAGTTCTTCGCCAAGAGCAGACATATATGTCTTATATAGTCCTCGTTGGCGTCCCGCCCACTTTAGTGCTTCATCTGAACCAAAGCTGCCTTGAGTGATTATTTTTTGGAGGGACTGAATTATAGGAACCGTAATTTCTTTTACAGAAGTATAATTTTTAAGTTTGAGATTCAAACGTGCAATTGCAGATAAACGTGCAAGTTCATAAGGAGATTGAATGAGGGAGATTTCTTGATTTCTTACTTCGTTGCCAAACCGATCCGTTACTTGGCTAAGAAACCTTTCAGCTATATTGATGAACCCCATATTCTCCAATAATCGGCCAGTTAAAACTTTATTTAGAGGTCGATTAAATTCAAAAATAGAGGCTATACTGTCATATATATAGCCGCACTCGTAGGCATTAAAATTTGTTCCGCATATTTGTTTTTTCTTACCAAATTCTGGATCAATTCGTGAACGGGTCAATTTTGTAAAATAACTATTATCTTCACTTGTTCCATATGCTCTGACAATTAAAAAATCAAGTCTTAAATAATAATGAACCCAAGAATGATCTTTAATATCTGTTCCAAACTTTTCATAATATTTGCGAAGCTTAGGAAGATAGGGAATTAGCCACCTTCCTTTATTTGTAAGGATTAAACCCAAGGCTGCCTCGTTAAAACCATTTAGGTTATTTCTACTATTTTTTAGATCCTTAACCGATATTAGATCATTTATTAGGCGGTCTAAAATTTTAGTTGCTCTATCATGATCGTCTTTTAAACCTATCAACATCATTGATGCTTTTTCCACTTGTACAGCGAAGGACTTCTTTTTAAATCCGGCTTTTAAAGCACAATCTATATATTGATTTACAACTACATTTTTTAAAAATTCTTTAGCAAAAATATCATTCGTAATTAATTCAAAGACAGGTAGTTTTGGTAATTCTCTTAAGCTGATATTTTTTCGATTTGGCTTACAGATTGCGTCTAATGAATTTTTCAATAAAGTAATTCTAGATTGTGCAGCTGAACCAGAATCTTGTAATTCTAACTGAGCTTGACTGAGTAGGATTGTAAGCTTTTTATTTTTTTTAAAACCATATTTTCGATTTAGCTTCAATCCTTCTCGGGCATAGTTGCGACTGAGTGTAAAATCACCTATTTGATCATAGGTCGTTGCTAAATTTGATAAAATTGAAATATGCAACCTTTTAGTTTTCTTCTGCTGACTGTTATGGGGCAGTAAATCTAGAGCTAGCTTAAGGAGTTGAATTGTTTGCTTAGCTTCTGATTTTTCTAACCCAGTTGCAAAAAACTTTAACTCACTAGCAAGAACATAATCTGTCACTTTTCTATTGTTTTGATATAATTTAATAAATTTACGCATAAAGGCTTTTACAAGAGGCATATCCCCTGTTGATAAGGCCCCTTTTATAATTTGGGGGTACCAAGTCCTATCAACCCACAGTGTTGTTTTTAAAAATGGTTTTATTTTTGGATTTAAGCCCAACTCGTAAAAGGCTTTCCAAGCTTTAAGTTCAACAAAGCGACTTATAGATGATGGCTCCGATAGTGGAGAAGATTTGTAATTCTCACTTTCAGCTTCAAATACTTGGTTTGCAATTTGATGAGCTTTCTTAATTCGGCCCATTTTAAACAAGGCAATCGCTGTATCAATATTGATAGAAGAACTGGCCGGAAGTTCAGCCCTTTTTTCTGCTATTTTAACTGTCTGTAAAAAGTACTTTAGGTCAGACTTATTTTTATAGCCTATCATTAAAGCTAATGAATGATAGTTTTGTCTTGATAACAGAGACCTATCTTGACCTCGGCTCACTAACTTCTCATATGTATAATTTTGAAGCCCTGAGAAGTGTGAAGTTTCATTGCCAATCAATGATTCAGGTTGCTTATTCGTTTTAGCAATACTTATAGAACTTGTTGTCAAAATTGCGAAAAAAACGATACTAATAAATGAAACTAAAAGCTGATTTTTAATGAACATGGTAAGTTTGGCCTAAACGATAGTAAGAATTTTTATTCGTAATGCTGCCCATTGAAGCGTAATTTGAAATTTTTAACTGTCCATTTTTGCTTTTCAAAGTCTACAACTGTACGACAATTTAATTTCAAATTTCGATATCCATTTGAGTATCCCTTACCAACTTTCAAATCATAACATTGAGTGCTGTTTAAAAGGGGAATTAACCGATCATCACCGGTTCGTTTGAGTACCTCAAAATAACACCCACCACTACCGCAGCCAGCTTCAACACGAAGTAAAATTTCTTTTACTCCATCTTTTTTCTTATCAAGGTCAATCAGAATTGCACTTATTTCAGCATGGTAGTTGTCCAGATGAGGGTAAACTTTACGAACATACTCTCTTAATCCCTCCACTTCAGAGATTGGTACCGCTCGTTTTTTGGAAGCAACTAAGGTTCGTAAGTTTTGATATTTATTAGGAGAAGCCTCATAGCTCACCTCGCCAGTATTTGGTATTGCAAGCAATTCTGTTGAGAAGAAGTTTGTGCTTAAAAACAGTGCTGAACAAGCGATAATAGTATTTAGTTTTAAAAAATTAAGTCTCATGAACGCCCCCACGTTATAATTATAAAAAGTTAGTAATTTAAAATAAACAGTCGAGTTCTAGAAAAATCAAATGAATTTTATTTAATACTTTAATTAGCAAGTAAAAATCGAAAAAGCCATTTGATTAAAAATACGCTATTTAATTTACTCTCATTTTTCTGTTGCTGATATTATGTGATTTTCTTTCAATGTATCTGGTTGACTTGCTTTGCTATTGCTAATTCCAATAATACCAACTATCCCAACAATCACACCAATAACAACTATCTGTTGCCAATATTTATAAGCAATAATCGCTGCGATAACCCCAACGACTAAACCTGCAACCCAATTTTCTGTATTTGCTAAAGTGATTAGTCCAAATAAAATAAAAGCCCCGGCAGCAATTTTTCCATCAAGCTCTTCGTCAGATGAACTTGTCTGCTGCTGCTTCCGCATTTTTTGTTCAGCTTTTTTCTGCTCTTGCTTTAGCTTTTTTTGTCTTTGCTGCTCTCGTCTTTCTTGCTCTCTTTTCTGCTTAAGCCTTGCATTTTCTTCTGCGTTTACTTTTTCTATGGTTTCCAAATAATGGTCATTTGCACGTATATTGGCATCATTAGAATTTGAAGTATAAACTTCACGCATTTCTTCTTTGCTATTTCTAGTAGACATCTCATATTTCCTTTCATCAAAACATTTAAATTCAGCAAATACTTTCTCTCATTAGGGAGAAAAAGTTAGAGGGATACTTTCATTTTAATGATGCTCAATATCCACTCATCACCCATGCCGTTCCGTATTTTGTGAAAATTCTTTCACTCACATTCACACCATTTGTGAAAGGAGAAAGAGCTTTGACTAATGGGTTGCTGCCACCCATATAACTCCGGTAAGCGCACATATAGCGGGTGTCAGAAAGTTTGTTGCAGCCTATTTTTTTTATATCTTTAAGTTGCAACCCAACTTGTTTTGAACCACCAGCCTGTAGGGCTTGCCGCATTGCTTGCAACATTTCGCTTTTAGTGGGTTCACCAGATATTTTCTTATCCCCAAAATCTATGAGGGTCACTGAGTTGTTAGAGTAAAGAGACTGAACTTCATCGATCATTTGCACTGAAAAGGGGGAGGCAAGTAAGCTGGTGGAAAATAAATTGGAACTTAAAAGGAATACTGATCCAACAAGAACAGATTTAAAATTAAAAAGCTTATTTTTCATAACATCTCCAAACTTAAACTTTCAAAAAAATACTCTTAAAATTAGATATAAGTTTTTGAGGTATGTAAAATTAAAGATCTGTAATGTTGGCGAATATTACTGTTATAAAAACAATTGATAGTTCACTTGCTTGTGAAGTGAGATGAAATTATCAGTACTGTTCGTATAGTTTTTCCTTGTTGCTTTCTTTTTGTTTTTTATTACTAGTAATAGAGCAAGACTAAATTTTAGAATAGGTTGCTAATTGTGAAACATTTTCTTTTCGTTTTTTTATTTTTCCTCTCGTTAAATTTCTCGATATCTGATTCAATCGCCGCAGAGATTGTTGTTGTTGATAAGTCACCTGTACGTGCTGTAAATGAGAGGGGTATAAGTCGGAAAACAGTTAAATGTCATATACGTCTTTCAGGTGAAATTAGACCTGGTGATGCAAAACGATTAAAAGAAGCACTTTCAAATTTTCCTAAAAAACCTTGGACAAAAATTGGGCTTTGTCTCGATAGTATTGGTGGTTCTTTTTCCGAAGGTATTCGCATCGCAGAAATGCTGTTAGGAAAGGGGCTGAAATTTTCTTCTGATGATGAAACTGGTCATCTTTCTATTTTTACCTACATTGAAAAAGATAAAAAATGCTTCTCGGCCTGTGCCATTATTTTTATGGCTGGACACTATTACGAATTGGAGGAAAGCACTGGTTATCTCACAGAACGATATCTACATGTAAAAGGTAAGTTAGGCTTTCATTCTCCTTACATTACCTTAGACCAAAGTCAGTATGATAAAGAGACTGTAGAAAATGCTTATAATCTTGCTGCCTTAGCGGTTCGTAACCTTGCAAAATTAGGGCATGGTTTAAAAGTTGGTGGATTTAGTCCGAATTTTAATTTTATGCCGCAAGCCTTAATTATTGAAATGCTTAGCCGAGGTAAAAATGAATTTTATAAAATTGATACTGTTCACAAGGCAAAAATTAATTTCATTGAGCTGACTGGTTTTAGAAAACCTAAAAATTTGAACAGTTGTCATTATAATAATATTTGTGGAAATGTATATTATGACCATCTAATTGGGCACGATAAGCCTGCTCAGAATAATAGTAAGAATAGTGGTACGTGTTGGAAGAACTGGCAATCAAAGCGGCGAGGTAATCAGAGCCTCCTTTTTCAAAGTGGTCATGGCGGTGAAGCCTTATATTTTTGTGTATTGAGGTGGTCCAAACAGAAAATAGGACATTTAGAATATTATTCTGAACTCGTTGAGAGTGATAAAAAAAAGTTGGATGTTTATGATTTTACCCTGGCTCCCAATTCTTACTATTATCCTCACCATACAAAAATTGAAGCTTTGGCGAGGTGAGTTTAATTGGTCACCTATGGATTATTATCTACCTCTCACCCCACCAGTAGCTAAAGCTCTTTGTAAGAGTTTAAAACAACTTATACATGATATAAGTTTAGATTAGATCTATCACAAACGCGTGATTTCAGAGTTTTATTACAGAGATTTAATATTAACCTTCTTAACGTTGTTAATTATTTTAGCTATAAAAGAAAAAAATTACAATTTACTTGGGGGCAAAAAAGTGAAGCAGTTTTTCTTTTTACTGATATTAGGTCTATCAATAAATTTATCATCCAATAGCGTTAGAGCCGCGAAGTTTGAAGTGGTTAAAAACAGTCCTATCATTACCCGGGGGTTAGGGGTTGAAGGTAACCTTTCCATTAAATGTGATATTCGCCTGATAGGTGCAATTTTACCTGGTGATCTGGACCGATTAAAAACGGTTGTTTCTAAATTTCCTGAATATTCTAGAATTGGGCTTTGCCTACAAAGTGAAGGTGGTATTTTTAGTGTAAGCATAAAGATCGCTCAATTCTTACTAGGAAAACATAGAAAGCCATATTTTGAAAGCAGTGAAGCTTACCGTTCGGTTTATACGGTTGTGGAGTCAGGTAAAAAGTGTTTATCAGCTTGTGCTATAATTTTTATGGCAGGTCACTTTTTTGAGCCTGAAGCTAATCTTGGTTATCTAATTAGACGTTATCTTCATGTAAATGGACAACTTGGCTTTCATTCTCCTTTTCTAATGGTTTCCACTACTGAGTACACTAAAAAAACTTTAGAGAATGCTCATAAAACGGCAACTAAATCTATAAAAAATATGGCTAAACTTGGAGAAGGGGTTAGTGCTGATGGGAATGCAGCAAATCCTAACGTTATGCCTCAATCTCTGATTAACGAAATGCTCAGTTATGGTGATAAAGAATTCTATTATATTGATACCGTACATAAGGCTAACAAATATCATGTAGAACTTGTTGGTATTTCTAAACCCAGAAAACTTAACCGCTGTCACTATGATAATATTTGTTTTAATTTTCATTATAAGGAAAGAGATAACTCATTTCTAAGAGGATCAAGTCGAAGTTGTTCAAAAGCTTGGCGATCTGTTCGTCGCGGTAGTCAAAAGCTTCTATATGGAGCTAATCACGGGGGTGAAGGTGCTTATTATTGTGTTCTGAAATGGTCGAAAAGAAAACGAGGACGTCTTGAGTATTACACTGAATTAGTTGGCCGTAAGGAAAAGATAGAAAGTTATGGCTTTTTATTGGCTCCCAACTCTTTTTATTATAGCCCTCTTACACTAATTAAAAATTTGGCCAGGTGAGTATTCGCTGAGAGACTGTTCTAATGATGGCTAATTCATTTTGACTTCATAACAAAATTAGGAGCGTAAGCATGCAAACAATTAGCAAGATAATTTTGAGTGTTTTATCTCTGTTTTTTTTATCCAGTTCTGCCATTGCAGAGCAATCTCTAACGAGTGATCAATTGGTTGAAATGTTACAAGAGAAAAAGCCAGTTCAAAAAGGCCCTCGAACATTATCAATAGAAGAGCTTGAGTTGCTTCAGTTCAACAAAGCAAATATTGAACGTGTAAAGAGTGGTCAAAACCTAACCGTTGGTGATCGCCAACTTCTTACTCATTTTGTGAAACAAAAAAAGTCCCCAACAGTCGACCTTGAGGTTTATTTTGAGTACAACTCAGCCGTGATAACTCCACAAGCAACCAAAGTTCTTATCACCTTAGGTAAAGCCCTCGAAGATCAAAAATTAACAGGTAGCACATTTATGGTAGCAGGTCATACCGATGCCAAAGGCTCTGCTGATTATAACCAAAAGCTATCTCAAAAACGTGCCAAAGCTGTAAAAACTTTTCTTAGTTCAAATTTTGAAATCAATCCCAAAAGCCTGATCTCTGTTGGATATGGGGAAGAGGAATTAAAAATAACTGGCAACCCTGAAGCCGCAGGCAATAGACGAGTTCAAATCGTGAATTTGGGCACTGAAGTAGCAAATAAATAAGTGAGCTAAGCCACATAATTTCATATAGCCATCAAATTAAAAGTAATGCTTTTTCTAAAAACTTTAAGAGTAGTTATTACAAAAAACTCAATCAATCAGATAGAGGGAATTTTTATGTCGAGACTATCATTTGTACTATCAATTGCGGCTTCATTTTTATTTTTGAATACTGCGCATGCCGATAATAAAACAGAAGTTAAAGCCCCTCTGCACAACTTCCTTCAAAACAAATTTGAGTATCATAAGATTACAGATTGCACCGGAGCCTTTGGCCTGACTGCTATCAGATATTGGAATGGACGAGGTAAGCCAGGTACTAAAAGAGCATTAGACGAATATATTTTTACTGATCTTTGTTTCGATCAAAATGAGACACGTCTTCGTTTTACCGAGACAATAGATGGTCTATACCTATTACAAAAAAAAGGACCTGTTTCGCAGTATGAGCGAAATTATAAAAACAGACGTTTTGTAGCCTTGACTGTAAATCATTTTAATGAATTCGACAAAGCGGGTGCAGATGGAAATGGTATCGTACTAGGAACCGAAAAGCTCAAAGAAGTACGATGGAGTTCTTCAAGCGCTCTAAGACCTCAAAAATTAAAATACAGAAAGACACACGTTGCTGGTTTTAACCAAGGCTTTATCGTCGACAGATATTACACATCAAGCATACCACCCGGAAAATATAAAATTAGCGGATGGGGTAATGTGGTATCTAAGGACGATGATCGAAAAATAGAATTTGGAGTACCTCTGCTAGTTTCACCTTATTTAACAGGAACAGTCGAGGTTAATTCTGCCGCAGACATTAAAGTCAAAATGAAGCAACTTGGTACTCAAGAACACGACCATCCGACTAAAGTAAAGCTTTCTCTTACATATAAAAACGGTGAGTTATATGGAGATGGCACAGCTAAAATGGAGAACGAGCGTAAAGTAGGTTTACGTGATGATGATTGGAAAGACTTGAACATCAATAACATTGAAGTTCGAGGACGAACATTCGGCAAGACCGGACAAGAATTATATTTGGTTTTGATTTTTGAGGGATATTACACTTTGAGAAATGGAAAGAAATATCCCGCCAATGGCTCATTTACTCTTAACGCAGTACGGGATCATTGATAATGTTGTACTGAGAATTAAAAAAATTTGTAACTTCGGAAGATAATTTGTTTCTTGAAAAAAAACTAATTTTTGGCGTAACAAAGTTAGCCAATATCAAGTGAGTGATCATTTTCAAATAGGGATGATAATTTTTGCTAGCTGCCTCCAAGAAGACATGAACATCAATCTAAAAAATAACTAACTTAATTCAGAAAATTTATTCGATCTATAAAAACGAAAAAAGCAAAGTTATCAATCAACTGGTTTCTAGCGGTCCATGGTGTCTGTTCACCTTTTGCTTTTCTTATAACTCCTTTTTTTTCGCCATTTTATAGTTCTGAAATTTCAATCGTAACATTAGTGTCAAAGTTATTAAATTAGTGAATGCTGTAAATATGATCCATTTAATACTTGAATATTATTGCGTGGTATGAAGTATAGTTTTTACGCATGTTGAAGCGTTGATTGTTGAAAATCTTAGGGTGTTGATGGTTACGAATTGATGCATATGGATGCAGTTTCATAAAAGCATCTAACAATAAAGGAGGAGGAGTAAACCTGATTCTATAGAAGTTATTTCTAAGTTAAAATTTGTTTTTTTATCGGAAACTATACGGCATTATCTGCTTTTAAGCTGTATGACTTAAAACTCAAAAGCATAATAACTATTATACAGTAGATCCGAGGTTCGATCCTAGTAGGGTCGCCATTTCTTTATTTTTTTGATTTCTCAATTATTTTCAAAATAGCCTTCTTATTATTCTCAGCATCCTTATTTGATGGATCAAGTTCAAAAGCTTTTGAAAAATCTTTGTAAGCATTTTGGTGTTGTCCTAAAAAATAAAAAGAAATTCCTCTGGAATAATACGTATTTGATACATTTGGTTTGAGTTTAAGAGACGCATTATAATCGGCAATAGCGTTATTATAATTCTTCATTTGCTTATGAACTTCTGCGCGTTGCAAATAGTCATAATCACTATTGGGGTCAAGCATCAAAGCTCGATCTAGGTCTTTTAAAGCCTTATTAAAATCTCCCTTGTTTCGGTAAGCAACACCTCGGTTACTAAGGGCTAAGGTGTATTTAGGGGCGACGTCTAAGGCTTTAGTAAAACTAGCGATGGCCAAGTCATATTTTTGCAATCTTATATAAACAGAACCTAGATTATTATTGGCTTTTACATTGCTGGGATTAGCACGAAGTGAGTTTTGAAAATCAGAAATCGCTTTTTTATATTTCTGCGATAAAAAATATTGCCGTCCTCGATTCTCATACATGATCGATAAATTCTGCTTAGATATCGGTTTCCCTCTAAAGAGTTTGGAACTGATGATTTCTGAGCAAGACTTGATAGCAGCCTCGCCATTTTTCACTTCACAAGCGGTTGCTGCAGCAAGAGCGCCATATGAAAAAAGAGTGAGAAAAAATAACGTGAAGAAAATACCAAGAATAATACGCGTCATAACAAACTCTCCTTAAAAAGTTTCAAGGGGGCAATAAAGACAATCGTATCTGTGACTTTGAAAATTTCAAAGCGTTTATATATTAAATTTAAGTAATTGAAAGTTTGCATATCATGTGAGGCGGGCTCAGGTCATGCAAGTGTAAGGCTTCATATTCGGTCTATCTATTGAAAGAAGAAAGAAAAGAGTGAATAAGTTCAAGCTTGTAGGGTGCTAGGAAGGCATGTTTGTTTTAAGCGTCCCTCTCACTTTTATGGTCTTTCACATTAAAAATACTTCTTAATAATCAACCGACCGCAGTAATAGAAAGTAAATATCAGGCAGCCAGCACCATAAAGATAAAACATGGCTTCAGCAAAAATCGCAAAATAATATAATCCCCAGTCATATCAAGTCATGGCCTAAATTCTTTTCTTTTTTACAAGGGAATTTAGCTACTACATAGCGGGAAAACTGTTCGGAATCAAAAATTGATGAAAGAACTTTTACTCATAATATCATAATTGGTAGTAAAGGTTCCTGAGAAAACAGTAAAAGCCGAAATTCTCTATTCTAGATTCTCTTGGTATAAAATGACTTAGGCATTCATCTCCCAAATTAATTTTTCTCCATTATTAGAAATCCTAACACCGTGATTTTCTAGTGCCGACAGGATTTTATCTAATGTCTCCACTTTAGCAGTTAAAATTTGTTGCTCGACTTCAACTCTTCTTAAGGTCGATATAGCAACACCGGCTTCATCAGCAAGTTTCTGATGAGTAAGACCCGCTGCAACACGTGCCACTTTAATTTGTATTCCTTTAATTACGATCATTTCTATATCCAGCTAGACTCAAAATTAAAATTATTTGTCCACATTCATCACAAAAATCAAACAGCAAGAGTTTACTCAAGTCAAAATAAACAATTTCAACTCACTTAAAGTATAAAATAATATCATACAAAGTACATATACTGCTTGCTAGCGATTGTTGTTGTATTAATTGAATAGCGTTCATGTATAGTTTGTAAAAAATATTGCAAAATAGTAATTATTGCTGTTTTATCATATATAGTTATTTTTTTTATTGTCAATATGGGCTTTGTACGATAGTTATTTGTTGTAATTTTTTATTTTTTTTGCGTGAATAAGTTTGTAAGGATGATTTTGTTGGCAATAAAATCATAAGTTACTTTTTGATTTGATTGTTTATTTAGTAATACGATGGATTTATTGAGTATTTGTTTGTATTTGGGGTGTTAGGTATGGAACCGTTAGTTCAACCAATTATTTTATCTGGTGATAGTGGAACTCGGCTTTGGCCCTTATCTAGACTCTCATTTCCAAAGCAATTTCTAGATTTAGTCGGGGACAAAACCTTATTTCAGATGACAGTTGAGAGAGTGCGAGACAGTCAATTCTTATCTCCGATAATCATGTGTAATTCAGAGCATCGTTTTATTGTAGAAGATCAACTTAATAGAATAAGCTCTAGTGCCAAAGAAGTAATCCTCGAGCCAATGGGGAAAAATACAGGGCCCGCCGTCTTAACTGCAGCTTTAATGGCTGCAGAAAAAGACGAGAATAAATTAATTCTAATATTACCCTCTGACCATTTGATCAAAGATAAAGTTCGATTCAAGCAAACAGTGCTGTCAGCAATACCTGCTGCTAAAAAAGGTCAAGTTATCCTTTTTGGTATCTCCCCAGAAGAACCACACACTGGTTACGGATATATAGAAGTTGTAAAAGAAAAAATAAACTCAACAATTGATGTCAAAACGTTCCATGAAAAACCTAATAAGACTTTAGCTGAGCAATATATTGCTGAAGGAAATCATTATTGGAATTCTGGAATATTTTTATTCAAGGCAAAAACCATAATTGAGGCATTCGTTACTTTAGAACCTGAGATGGTACAACACTGCAAAGCTGCGATAGATAGAGCCGAAAAAGATTTGGGTTTCATTCGGTTAAAAGAAGCTGAATACAGGCAATGTAAAAATATTTCCCTTGATTACGCTGTGATTGAAAAAATTTCAAACGTGGGGTGTATGCCCGCCAAGTTTCAGTGGAGTGATCTTGGCTCATGGAGTTCAGTGAAAGAGGCCACTGCGTCAAATAGCAATGGAAATTCTAAACACGGTGACGTGCTGTTTGAGGAGAGTTTAAATTGCTATGGTTATAGTGCTGATGGAGCAAAACTTGCTTTTGTAGGTTTAGAAAATGTTATCGCTGTTGCAACCAAGGATGCAATTTTAATTACATCTAAAGATAAATCCGAAGATGTAAAAGCAATAGTTGAGCAGATTAAAAAGAATGATTGTGAAAGTGCAATAAATCATAAGAGAGTTTACAGGCCGTGGGGCTGGTATGAGTGTCTAGATTGTGATGAGCGTTATCAAGTAAAATGTCTGATGGTAAAACCAGGCGCAAAACTATCACTACAAAGCCATCATCACAGAGCAGAACATTGGGTTGTCGTCTCAGGCTCAGTCAATGTGACGGTTGATGAAAATGTTTCACTTCTCTCTGAAAATCAATCCACCTATATCCCTATTGGTTCAACTCACAGATTAGAAAATCCAGGCAAGATACCCGCTCTGTTGATTGAGGTGCAATCGGGCAGTTATCTCGGTGAAGATGACATAGTCCGATACGAGGACGTTTATGGTCGGGTTAAAATTGTTGCCTGATTGATCTGTCGTTTCTTAAAACTTTGAGAAAAAAATTAAATGCAGAGTAGTTTAGTTTGCTCATTTAGTAAGAATAAACTGGTATGAAAAAGACAAAAATATTGGTGGACTTAAAACCTGCTCTTGATGGCTATAGCGGCATTCCATCAGAATGTAGATTATTATTTCATGGCTTAATGAAGTTAAAAAAAGGGCATGAGGTTGTTGGGTTGCTTCAACATGCAAGTCATTCTCTAAATGGTGATTTTTCAGAAAAGTTTAAATCTAAAAATCAGAGTGGGAAGATTTTATCAGGGGCACAATCGGTTACTTCTTTTTGTCAACCATCAGTACGCCCCGAAGGTTTTAGTTTTTTTGAAAAGTGTGTTTTGTACTACCGATTGCAAATGTTGAGACTTAATGCGTTGCTAGATCGGTCAATCAAATTAGGGGCTTTTGACAGTGAGCAATTCTCAGATTTTATCTGGAGAAAAATGTTTTCAAAATCGCTTTCAAGAGAAGCAAAAGATTTGGTTACCTCAGCGAGTTACAAGATAATTAAACCATCTAGAGGCTTATTGCACTATTGCGGTTTACCTAACTTCGTACCAGGCTTAAAGGCAAAATATGTTAAATTAGATACAGAAGGATATGATGTGCTTATAGCACAAACTCCATATCCTGGACAGGTTACGGATCAAACAAAACTAGTCATTCGATATCATGATGCTGTCCCTCTACTCATGCCCCATACGATTAACTCAAAAGAATTTCATTTGTCATCGCATTATCATGCTTTAAAAAATAATGTTGAAGCAGGGGCCCATTTTGTTTGCAATTCAGAGGCAACCCAAAACGACCTTCTTAAGTTATTCCCTGAAGTAAAATCCAGGACGAAAGTTATTTATAATATTGTGAGTGACGATTTTTATAAATGCAATGAAAGTAAGGATCGTGTAGATCAAATCATCCAACGTCGTTTGAATACTGAGTTAATCGAAGAGAATAGAGCTGAAGCTTTATCTCTCGCTCAGAAAAATATTGATGATTATTTGCTCATGGTATCGACTTTAGAACCTAGAAAAAACCATGCACTACTTGTTTCTGCTTGGGAGCGATTAAGAGCAACTCAAAATGAAAATTTAAAACTAATTTTGGTTGGTAACTGGGGTTGGGGGTGTCAAGAAATCAAGGCCTTACTAAAGCCTTGGATCTTAAAGGGGGAAATTTATCATTTATCAGGGGTAGAACCATCGGAGCTTCGAGTGCTTTATCAATATGCCTCTGTAACAATATGCCCAAGTTTATTTGAAGGCTTTGATTATTCTGGTGTCGAAGCTATGCGTTGTGGCGGAGTCGTAGCAGCTTCAGATATTGAAGTTCATAAAGAGGTGTATAAAAACGCAGCCATCTACTTCGATCCTTATTGTGCAGAAAGTGCATCGATAAATATCGCAAAATGTTTGGATAAAGAAGACGAAGCTTTGAGAAATGAATTGTTAAATGAAGGTGAGAAAGTAAGTGAAGCTTATTGTTATGATGCAGTTTTACCTCATTGGGAATCATTTTTGGACAATGTAATAGGAAAAAACGATTCTGATGTAAGCCTATGAATTGATTAACTAAATTTGCAGAGTATTATTGTTTGTTCTCTAGGTTTCTCTATAAACAAAGCAGTGTTTAAAAATTTGTAAGGTGTTGTTTAATGACTGTTATGCTTTCCCTTGGTGTCCCTAATTCCGGGTTCCAGCAAATACATGATCTGGTTACTTCGGTTGGTCTTGGTGAAGCAAAAAAGTCCAGGCGAGAAAACTACACACCTAATGAAATAACTGAAAAATTGTGCGAAAAGTACAATTGTCTTAAACCAGAATATTCAGGCATAGAGCAGCTTAATCCTGGTAAAGTTTGGCACTCTCTAGCCAGTGATATGATGTTAGGTAATTTGGATCAAAAAAATTGGGGTTGGTCAGATAGTAACTCTATTTTCTTGCTTGAATTTTGGAAAGGCTTTGAGCCGGAACTAAATTTTTTACTTATTTATTCATCACCACAAGCATATCTAGCTGAATATTTTATCAATAATAATCATGAAATCTGTGAAGAAGTAGTCACTGCAGCTTTGTCATCTTGGAAAAATTACAATTCAGAACTTCTAAGGTTTTATTTGGAAAATCGAGAGCGCTGTATGCTTATTAATTTGGAAGCAGGCTTAGAGAAAATTGCTGATGTCATGAATAAGGTGGGTGAAAACTTAGGGTGTGAGTTGAAATTAACATCAACATACTATTTGTCGGCTAGAAGTGCTTTATCTTGTGAAAAACAATTGATTTATGGGTTAATCAGCGAAAACTTAGAAATGTATAATTTCTACGATGAATTAGAAAGCTGTGCTGATTTTCCCATGTTTGAAAATGAAGGTTGTCATAAGAAGATATACCCTACACTAAATTCTTTACGAAAAGATAGGCAGGCTCAAAAAGAAGTCACTGAAGTTTTGCGGACTTTAAAAACAAAAAATTTAAATTTAGAATTAGAACTCCAGAAAAATAAAGATGAACTAAAAAGTCAGCGTGAAGCATATAAATCTCTGGCAGACAAGCTAAATAACTCTAAAAAAACTGAAACTTTAAAAGCTGCTAATGGTCAGAAACAGTCAACTAATAAGTTCGAAAAAGAAAATGAACTGCTCCTTTTACAGCTACATCAAGTTCAAGAGGAGTTAGAAACGTACTTTCATAAATATCAAGAACTTGCTTTGAAAGAATGCGAGGGCCATCCAAATGACCAAGGTACGCCCTCCCTTGAGAAAACTGCAGCATCAATTGATATGAGGCATTTCATTGAAGGGCAGAATTGGTATAACGCCGAACATGATGGCAGATGGACCGGGCCAGATCACATAAGTAGTTTAAAAATTCCCCAGCTTCCTAAAGGTACCTATGAAATTGAATTAAATATAGTCAGTGCAATGTCGCCTAAAATCATCAGACAAATGAAATTGCTATGGAATGGTGATGAGTTGCCCAAAAAAATCATACAGCCTTGGGCTGGTATGAAAGCTTTAATGCGGCGTTATTACCTAATGATATTTCAAAACCGAGAAGGTGGTCCTCTAATTCTAAAAACAAAGCTAGAAATAGATCAGGGCAGCAATAACACTGACCAATTTTTGGGATTACAGCTACCATGCACGATTTCTCCTTCAAGTCGCGGGCAACAAGATACGCGCGATCTTGGAATTAAATTATCAGAGGTAAAACTGAGCTCAACGTAAGGAATAAAGCATCCCTAATCAGGGTATCGTTTAGAAGAAATCGATTGTCTATAAAATGAATATAGAAGAAACACTAAAATTTTTAGAGCGAATCTATCCAATCACTGGAGTAATACATGTTGGTGTGGGAGGGCCTCATAATTTGAGCCTCTATAAAAACCTTGGAATAGAAAAAGTGTTATTGATTGAGGCCAATAAAACCAGATGCGAAATAATCGAAAAGCACATTCCTGGAGATAAAGATTGGAAAGTCATCAATCAGGTCATCGCTGAAGCAGAGGGTAAGGCGCAATATTATGAGTTAAATAATAAAAATGAAAGCGGCCTAATTCCTCCAGAAAAGCTTCAACCAATTTGGCCAAATATCAAACTGGTTGAGGAAAAAACTGAAACGGTAACAACATTAGATAGTCTTGTTTCTGAGTATTCTGATGGTGAGAGTAGTGACGAATTGAATCTTCTAGTCATTGATTGCTTATCATCTTTTTCAATTCTTAAAGGCGCAAAAAAGCTTCTATCTAGTATTGATGTCCTGTTAGTTTTGAGAATATCTGATGATTGCAGCGGTATAACATTCGATAGTCTTCATGAGATTCTCAAGGAGAATAGTTTGGTTGAGTTTTTAAATCATAAAGAGATTCACCCATATTTGCAGCAGTCTTTATTTCTAAAAGACAGGCTAGTTAAAAAAAACAGCATGCTAAATTCTGCAAGACGTAACAAGGAATTGGAGAACGAGGTCGTTGCAAAACGTCAAGAAAATTTAAGGTTACTCGATAGACTAAACAACACCGATATCGTTAAAAAAGAAATATTTAGAGAAGGTTGGTATTACAGCCTAAATTCTTTAGATCGAAAAATAGAAAAATATTTAGATTTTGATGAAGGCTACTTTGTTGAGCTTGGTGCTTCTAACGGAATTAAACAATCTAATACTTTATATTTCGAAGTGAGCAGAAATTGGCGAGGAGTTCTAATTGAACCTGTTTTGCATAATTTTATGAAGTGTAAATATTATAGGTCTTCGGAAAATTATTTTAGTTGTAGTGCATGTGTTTCCTTTGAATATAAAAAAAACTTTGTTGATCTTATTTATGCTGATCTCATGACCACTCCAGTCAATGTCGAGAGTGATCTACCTTCTTCTGAGGAACATACAGCTTTATGTCTAGAGAAAAGATATATGGATAAGGAGGATTCTCTCGTTGATTTCATTGCTCCGGCAGAAACATTAAATGCAATTTTAACTAAAGCAAAAGCTCCAAAAAACATAGATTTACTCTCCCTAGATGTAGAGGGAGGGGAATTGGAAGTTTTAAAAGGTGTTTGCTTTGATGATTATCAAATCAATAACATTTTATGTGAGATTCGAAATATCTCTAAAGTTGAAGAGTATTTATCCGGGTATGGATACGAGCTGCAAGAAAAGCTTAGTAAACATGATTATTTTTTCTCATTGGTAAAACGATAAAGCGAACTTTTAAAAATAAGTATGGTTAGTAATACAAGTGTTCCAAACAAAAAATGGGCTGTGTCTAATGAGCTCGAAAAACAGCACCTTAAAAAATATCACAAGAAATTTGGAGTTGTATTGTTGAGATGAAGTAAAGAAGCATTTCGCCTAAGTATCTGATAAGTAAATTCAATTAACCAAAGGTGAGGACATTTTGTTTGTTATTTGTTTTGAAGTATGCAATGTTATGTTGTTGATTTTAAGTGTTTGTAATTTGTTGTTCATTAGGATTTATATATGAGTAATAAGTATAAATCTACGCCCTTTTTTACTGTTATTACGGTTGTGTTTAATGATGCATGGGCATTGTTTAAAACAACAAGATCTGTGTTTAGGCAAAATTTTAAAGATTTCGAATATTTAGTGATTGATGGAAATTCAGCGGATGGCACAACTGAACTAATCGATTTTTGGAAATCTGTTGGCATGATAACAAATTCTATTTCCGAACCGGACGGTAGTGTCTATGAGGCCATGAACAAAGGTTTAAGATTGGCAAATGGTAAATTTGTATGTTTTATGAATGCTGGAGATGTTTTTGCTGATGATCAGGTAATCGAAAAAGTCTATCAAAAGCTCCAAAACACAGATCTTGATGGTGTTCTTGGTTGGGGTGGCTTAAACGATCAAATATGGGCCTCGTGGGTTGAGGGTGAAGCTTTTAAACTTTCTAGCCTAGGTTTCTGTCATCAATCTCTTTATGTAAAACGATCGTTATTACTCCAAACCCCTTTTGATCAGCGTGAATTTAAAACTGATAGCGACACCTTGCAATTAGGAAGACTATATTCTGCCGGCGCAAATATTTCCATAGTTCCAGAAGTCTTGGCTATAAGAGGTAATGAACCTGGAATTTCTGCTGATTTAAAAAGGACAAAAGCCTCAATAAAAAATACGATTATAGAAGAATATCCATCATTGTCTTCTGTCGATGCTGAAAAAATAATTGAATTCAGGCGAAAATGCTCAGAGCCTGAGTGGATTATAAGTTTGTCAGAAAGGTCAAGTTTTCCACTTAACAAACACATCGCATACATGATCCTTGATACTCTTTTTCAAGGGCAATCAAAAGCCTTAAGTGAAGAAGTTGTTGTAGATTTAATTGAATGTGCTTCCAAGATAATCTCTCTTGAAAATAGCCAGCAGTCTGAAGAAGAGCTGCTAAAATTGAAGACGTTTCAAAATATAAGAAGTGAATTGCTATTTAAAAAAGCTATAAGAAAAAAAATATTAAATGATGAGATCTCAAAATTTGAAAAAGAAGAAAGTTGCCGTATTAAAACACTCAAGGCAAGGCGCTCTAAATTCACTAAGCAAAAAACTACTGATTCAATTGTGACGCTGACGTCCTTTCCAGCTAGGCTGTCTACTCTTCACTTTGTAATTGAGTCTATTATAGAACAATCAGTGCGTCCTAAAGAGATACATGTTTGGTTGGGGGCTGATGAAGTACCTAACAAAAGTTGGTTACCAGCAAAATTGATCAAGTTAGAACAGTATGGACTAAAGCTTAACTTTGCAAAAAGAACATTCCATCAATACGATAAATTTTTACATAACTATGACTTAAACCAAAGAAGTCCATTCATTTTAGTTGATGATGATGTAATCTACCCAGAAAATTCTATTGAAAGTCTAGTTGCTGAGCATCAAAAACACCCTAAGGCTGTGATTGCAAATCGATGCCATAAGATAAAACTAAAAGATGGTTTAAGGTTTGCTCCATACAAGGAATGGCAGCGAGAAGTAAGAGCCGCTCAGCCAAGTCTAGTATTAATGCCGACTGGTGCCGGGGGAGTTTTGTATCCACCTGGATTCTTGAATCATCCAGACGTGAGAAACATCAGAGATATTCTGACTTATGCGCCGTATGCCGACGACATTTGGCTTAAAATTTGTTCTCTAGCTTTAGCTATACCAACCAAATCCACTCATTTAAGTGATGGCTGTGGGTGGTACCATAGGTACACACCAACCATGATGAATGATACTTTGATGGCAACCAATGTAGAGAAAGGGCTAAATGATATTCAAATTAACCGATGTGTTGATTGGTTAACTATTAAGAAGCCTTCCTGGCGCTCTGAATTTCTTCGTGATTATGAGGTAGGGCATCTATGTTAAATGAGTTTTCTTATCCTGATTTTTTTCAAGTACGTAATCATCAATGTGTTTTTCATAAAATTTTATATGATGCTATACGTGAAAGAAAAGGAGTGCATTTGTCATTTGAGCCGGCAAAAGTCATTGTTTCAATAGATAAAAAAAATCGTGTAAAAAATAATATTACCTTAAAGGGGGGGTGGCGTTCATCTCTCTTGAATATCCAACATCAAAAATCGAGTTCATTATTATTGTCTCCATTTTTTTTTAATATCAAAGAATTTTATTTGTCACATTCATGTATTTTTACAATGGATATGGAGCATAGATCTATAGCAGATATTTTTATGAGAAACTTATTTTATGCCGCATGCCGAAAAGGCTGCATCACTTTTGAAAGTATCGATGAGCAAAAAGATGATCAGATGAATAAAAACCACAAAGACTTCACGCTACGGTATTTATGGATATTCGAGGAGCAAATAGCAGAAAAGTTATTTCCAAATAAGAATGTGCTCGACATGATGGTCGTGAATGCACATTTTCAAATTAAAAAGTTTTCTAACCCAATTATTGAGAATGGATTTAACGAGTTTAGAGCCAATGCATCGAATTTAGAACAAAATTCATATTATAAGAAACTTATAAACGAGATAATTGATGTCAGAGAAAAGGTTCTATCTCACATCTAGTTGAGGTGGTTTTATTGTAATGAGTATGCACTCGAATATAGGTTTCAGTGAAAAGCAGTATAAGATTGTACTGAAAAAAAACATTTTGGCTTTTCCTTATTTCTGGCAAGTACCAGCCGAGACGGAAAAGGCAGCATATGAAACCATTTTGGATTCAGGTATAAATGATCAATTCGACTATTTAGCTTTTCCATGGGCAACAATAATTGATGGCGTTAGAAATGATGCCTCGATTGCTTATGAAATATTAATAAATTTAAAAAAAGCAAGTAGTGTTAATAGTCTAGGTTGCAAACGAAGGGCTACAGTTGCTCAGCACATACATGCTGATCATTTTGTAGATTTATTCAAGGCCTGTGGGATAACAGATTTATTCTGGTCTCACGCTACAAAAAAAATATCAGAAATCGGTGGGATTCGGTTGCATCCATTCCCACTTTTTCCAGCGCAAACCCCAAAGGGGCCTACACGGAATCTCCCTAACAATCAGCGGAAATATTTAGCAAACTTTATTGGAGCGTATAATCCATCGATTTATTTAAGTAATGTGAGAGACGTTATTTTAAAAGATACCAATAAGTATGGAGATCTACTAATTATCAAACGTGGTGCTTGGCATTTTGATCGTGCAGTTTATCAAGAACAAATTAGAGGGGTAGCGCCGGGTGAGCAAAAGAAATTACAAGAAGAAGCCTATAAAGAAGAATATTTGAGTGCGATTAAGAATTCATGGTTCACATTGTGTCCTACTGGATCTGGCCCAAATAGTATTCGAATATTCGAGAGCCTTTGCCTTGGCTCAATTCCAATTGTTTTAACAAAAGATCTTAAGCTCGTAGGGGATGAAACTCTATGGCAGCAAGCTTGTATTATTGAAGAAGATTCTGCAGACGGCTATTCAAGGGCAATCAAGCTGGCAAGAAACGCTGTTCATGCTAGGAGAATGGAATTAATAGAGAATGGGCGCATATTAGTCGAAAAAATTAAGCCTTCATCGTTTGCAGATATAATTATTGATGCAATGAAAGAACATTGAAATTGACTTGAAGATTTATGGAGATTACATGGGAAAAGAATATAACTGTATTGTATGCGGTGGTTCTGATTTTAATAAAGCTTATCAAGGAAGGCTAGGTAGAAATGGAAACCCACCTTTATGTACACAATGTGGAAGTGTAGAGCGTCATAGAATAGTTTATGGTATCTATGAAAATTTAAAACCAATCACTCAAAGTCGCTCGGTGTTACAATTTGCCCCGGATTGTTCAGTCAACAAAAATAATTTCAAGTCATATACAGGGTCAGTTTATGACGGTCAAAATCCACTAGACATTAAAAATACTAAACTGTCCTCTGGCAGCTACGATATTGTTGTTTCAAACCATGTTTTTGAACACATAGATGATGATGTCGCGGCGCTTAAAGAATGTATCCGGCTGGTTGGTGAGGAAGGGTTTGTTCATATATGCGTTCCATTGCCTGCGTATTTCACTTGTACAGTTGATTGGGGGTACGCCGATAAAACAAAGTCTTATCACTATCGAAATTATGGTGCGGATATGGGAAGTAATTTCTGCAAACAGGTTAATGGTTTGAAATGTCTAGCTGTAATGGGAACGGATAAAGTCACTGGTTTAAGTGATATCATTTTTTTCTTCTCTAAGTCTCAGAACATGCTGATAGAACTGGCAAATAATATGCGAGAAACCGATTTTATGTGTGTTTTTATTTCCTAAAATATTCGATCTAGGTTTGTTGAGAAAAAAACTTTTTCTTATTTAATTCTTTAGATTGATTTCTACCTTTTACAAAATAGTAATACTGGGACTAATTAATTATGTTATTAAAATCCACTCAGTTAGAGAAATTTGATTTAATTGAGATGATATTGGAATGGTATCAGAAATTAGATAGTAGAATTAAAGTAGCTTTTATAATTTCCTTTGTTGTCGGAGTTATAAGTTTTCTACCATTTATAGTTCATCACCCCTTTCATGATCATGGTATGAGATTGCCCTGGGTCAATCCAAATGACCAAGTCCATCATGGTAGATGGTTCTCCTACGTTTTAATAATGTTATTTAATAATGCTGATTTGCCAGTATTTACGAGTCTATTCTGTATAGCGCTAAATGTAATAAGCGGTATTTTAATTGTGCGCACTTGGAGTAGTGAAATGTCTGCGCATAAGCTGACAATTTGCGTTCTTTTAATATCTATTTATCCGGCTTTACTCACAGGATTTTATTATACATTCATTTCGCAAATTTATTTCTTTGCTTTATTTTTTTCCGCACTAGCCCTTTTTGTATTTAGAAAAGTAAGTCTTTTAAGAATCTCAATTAGCTCATTTCTTGTCATGTTAGCTATGGCGTCTTATCAACCAGCAATTAGTTTTTTTGCAACCATTTTAACCTGCTTCTTTGTAGTGAAATTTATAGAAGAAAAGGGAGCGGGGGCCTCAAATTTTGAGATATTGAAATATGAAATAATCCCTCGTTCATTTTCAATTATAGTGGGGCTGCTTCTTTATAGATTAAGTCTAGGAATTTTAAATATTCCGTTGAATAGCCACGCGTCCCAAACAATCCAACTTGAGGATTATTTCAGTAGATTTATTGATGTTGTGAATATTAGTTTTAAACATTTATATTTGACGCAACCAGAATTCCTTACGCTGCTGAAGGCAGTGTTGCTTTTGTTTGTTGTTTTATCTGCAATAACTATAGTGTTTCACTCAATTAAAATGAAGATGGGATGGATAGCCCTACTGATTATCGTTCCTTTGTTCATGATAGCAGTCATTTCAACGAAATTAATGTATCTGATTTCAAGCAGCAATGAATTTTATGTTTATCGTTATAATTATGCTTTAGGGGCGCTTTATGCATTCTCAGTATTTATTTGCCTTCAGTATGTCAGGGGTACATTTCTTAGAAGTATAGTGCTTATTTTTTCCGTTTTTGTAGCCATTAAATATTCCTATTCAAATTTAATTCGTCAGAGCGTTATTATGAAATCGCAGATCCACGATTTAGCTATGGCGAATAGAATCTTAATGAGAATCGAAAGCTTGGATGAGCTGGACTATAAGAAAAAGTACACGCTAATTCGGCTTGGAAATTATTCGAATATTCGAAGAGAATTATTGCAATCAAAAGGGCATAAAAGTGACCTTATAGGCGGTGGGCATATGGACTTCGGGGACATAACAGCACGATGGTCGCCTGCTGATATTATGAAACTTTTAGGAAGTAAGGTGAAATGGAAATATTATGGATATACACCTGGCTTTAGAGAAAAAATAAAATACGCTAGAGAACATCTTGTTGAGAATAGAAAAGTATGGCCGCACTCAAGTTCTGTGTTTGTAGAAAGTGATATTATATATGTATATATCAATTGAGTTGCTTCGTTTTATTTGCTACAAAAGAAGAAAATATATTTTTTGTGAAATTAATATTTTTTAATATTTCTATTTATTTAAAAATTGTGTGTTTTGTTCAATGATATCTCTGATTGTCAACTTACGGACATGTATATTTGTATTGGTGAATGAATGAGTTTGGTATTATCAGTTGTTGTGCCTTGTTTTAATGAAGAAGATGTTCTTTTATTGTTTTATAATAGAATGAAAAAAGCTTGCGATACAGCGGTACCTTCAGGTGCTTATGAAATTATAATAATTAATGATGGATCTACAGATAACACCTGGCAGCTAGCCCAACAATTAGTAAAAGATGATCCCAAAGTGGTTGCTATTGATCTTTTCCGGAACCATGGTCATCAATTGGCGGTGACTGCAGGATTGATGAAAAGTAAGGGAAGTCGCGTTATGATGATTGATGCTGATCTGCAGGATCCGCCCGAGTTGTTAGAGCCTTTTATGAAAAAGATTGATGAAGGCTTTGATGTTGTTTATGGGCAGCGCAAAATCCGAGAAGGTGAGAGCGTGTTTAAGCGTTTTACCGCAAAATATTTTTATCGCATCTTATCATCAACTTCGACAACTGATATTCCATTAGATACTGGTGACTTTCGCTTGATGACGAGGAAGGTCGTTGATCAAGTAAACCAAATGCAGGAATCCCATAGGTTTTTACGTGGCATGGTTGCTTGGGTTGGTGGTCGCCAAGTTGCGTATCAATATGATCGAGAAAAACGGGCTGCAGGAGAAACAAAATATACTTTATCCAAAATGGTGTCTTTTGCAGCGGATGCAATAACTGGCTTTTCTACCTCTCCTTTAAGGCTTGCAATTTATGTAGGTATTGCTGCTTTGTTTTTTGCAATGATTTTAATGGCATATGTGATCATTAGTTATGTTTATTTCGAAACAGTTCCAGGGTGGGCAAGTCTAGGGTGTATTTTTCTTATGTTCTCTTCAGTGCAGTTAATAATACTTGGTTTTATCGGTGATTACATTGGTCGGATATTTGTGGAAGTAAAAGGGCGGCCACTAATAAATATTCGGCAAGTGTTGCATAGAGATAGTTAGGGAGCAAAACTTAAGTAAGTATGGTTTGTTTTCAAAGCCTTTCGACACTATAGGCGACCAAATTGGTTTTATCCAAGGACGCTCTCACAGACCGCCTTCGGGGGCGTCGAGCAACTTATATAGGGCAGTTTCCCCGTATTGCTTTTTTTTTCTAGACAAAAACGGCTTGTGAGGGGCCCAAAGTAGATAATTTATGAGTTTGCGGTTTAGCTAAAATATTTTTCGGTCAAATCGCTCATGCTTGTATCCAGAATTTAAAATATTATGTTGTTTGAAAAACATTTAAGTAAACGTGATAAATGATGAAACTTAATTTGTAAGATTAGAAAAATTCCATGATAAAAAAGTTAAATTTAATTTTACGTGATGCTTTAAATAATAAGCTAGGAGTATCTGTGGATGACCTGATGATGATAGTAAGGTTTTTGCTTGTTGGAGGAATATCTTATTTAACGTTAGTTACAGTTGTATTCTTACTCGTAGAATATTTATCAGTATCATTAGTGCTAGCTTATTTGTTGGGTTACTCTATTTCAATACCAGTGCACTATCTAGGAAACTCTAAGCTAACATTTAGAGCTTTGGCCTTAGATACAAAGCTAATTTCAAAATACATTACAGGCTTGTTATGTTTTTTTACTGTCTGTGTAATTTTAGAATATCTATTTTCCCACCTAGATCCAAGCTTGCTCAAAAGGATATTGTTTGTGACAGCGCCGTCAGTTGCAGTTAGCATTGTTATTAATTGGTTTTGGGTTTTTAGTGATCATAAATAGTTCAAAGTGAAGAGTTTATCAGCTTTATACAGTAGAATAATGAAAGTTTAGTTGGAGAAGAGCTTTTGTTTTCAGCTTATATACAGGGGCTCAAAGAATGTTGATAAGATAGATATTGATTTGAGCGCTAGAAGTTTAAGCAAACTAGAATGCAAAAAAGAAATATTATTTGAATGGCAGAGCCCCAAAAACTATATACAGATTTGGGGGAAGAGATTGGAGTTGGTAATGAAGTCGAATAGTTTAAGGTACCCAGTACTCCAACAATCTTTAAAAGTTATCAGAGAAATTGCGCCAAATTCTGTTTCCCAAATTATTGATATAGGTGCCCAAAGAAAAACAGATTTTTTAATGGACGTTTTTTTTGATTGTCCGCACCATCTTTTCGAGCCGGATAAAACATACCATCAAGCGCTTGAAAAAAATTACCTTGATCGACAAATCAAATATACGCTTCATAAAATAGCATTGAGTGATGAAGATGGTCTTCTCTATCTTCATAGCACGAGTGATGATGGATCAGGGAATATAACTCACGCTCAGATCAAACCAGAACGTGATGAAAACTTGCCCAACTTAGTTGGAATTGAAGTGGTTGATACAAAACGTCTCGATAGTGTTTTTAAGAAAGAAACACTTAATGATTTATCGTACCTTATAAAGTTAGATGTTGATGGGGTTGAAGAAAAAATAATTAATGGTGGAGCAGATGTCATTGGCGGAGCATCTTTTATTGTGATTGAGGCGTCAATTGGGCGACAAGACCTTTGCTCAAGAGTTGGTTTATTAGAACAACATGGATTTCGAATTTTTGATATTTGCGATAATGCTTATTATTATGGGCAGCTAGCCTTAGTTGATTTGGTATTAATCAATAACCGATTAAGGGAAAAAGAAATCAAGTTTCGTCCGTGGGAGTTTAGTGACGGAAAAGTGGTTTGGAATAAATGGCAACACGGTTTCCAGGATTTAACTCATTTTCTAATTGATGACCCATATTCTTAAATTCCATAATTTTTTTCTATGTAACTTAAAGTTAATTGGAAACAGTAAGTTAGAGAAATAGTTGCGAAGTGAGTTTGAAATAATGAGTAGTACCAATCTCATCTCAATAATCATGCCTTCCTTTAATCAGATGGAATACATTACTGAATCAATTACTTCTGTTCTTGAACAGGATTATTGTGACGTTGAACTTATTGTAGCTGATGGTGGTTCTGATGATGGGACCATAGATGTTTTACATGAAATCAGTGAAAAAGATTTTCGTTTAAAATGGTCTTCAGAAAAAGATAGTGGACCAGCAGAGGCTTTGAATAAAGCATTAGAGCAATCAAAGGGGTTAATAATTGGATGGTTAAATTCGGATGATCTGTATGCTGAGAGTGCTATTAAAAGAGCAATTCAAGCCTTCAATAATCATCCTGAATGGATCATGCTTTATGGCAATGCAGCGCATATAGATGAAAAGGGAGAATTTATCAATGAGTACCCAACATTGCCACCAGAGGAAGCTTATGCTCAATTCAAAAATGGCTGCTTTATTTGTCAGCCAACAGTGTTTTTCAAAAGAACGATGTACCAACTCATTGGACCGTTAAACCAAGATTTTAAGGCTGCTTTTGATTTTGAATATTGGTTAAGAGCCTTCAATTTATTTGAAAATAAAATAGGTTTTATAGATGAGTTGCAAGCTTATTCACGTCTGCATAATGAATGTATTACACAAAAACATAGAGAGAGAGTGGCTATCGAAGGTGTAAAAGCAGTAAGCAATTATTATGGAAAAGCACCAATTCATTGGATTGCAACTTATGTAGAAGAATGTGTAGAAAGTATCTCCCGCAAAGGCACTGATGAGAACTTAATAGAGCATTTGTTAGAAGTGATTTTGGCCGTTGATGGGTTAGTGGAAGCAGATGATTTGTGTCAGTTAAAAACACAGATCTTACAAAGTAAAGTTTTTGAGCGTGCAAGATAGTAAATTAAAACAAATGAAATACACATCATTAAATTTTAAACTAGCTATGATTCAAAGCTTATTTTATACCACATGGCTTGGATTTATCATTCGGTATAGAAAAACAATGTTAGGCCCTCTCTGGATTGTTATAGGCCCCTCATTATTTATCATAACACTAGGTAGTTTGTTCTCTGATATTGGTGGGGTTGCATCATCTGTGTTTGTACCGCATATGGCTATTGGGTTAGTTGTTTGGACGCTAATAAGTGGTTTTGTTACAGGTTCAGCAAATATTTTTCAAAGAGCTAAATCTAACATCTTGCAAGGTAGTATGCAGCTTTCTGAAATTGTCATCGTAGATGTTTTTACAAATTTTTTAATATTTGCCCATCAGTTAAGTATCATCCTAGTTGTTTTTCTAATTTACAATATAGAAGTAAAGCAAGCAGCTTTATTGAGTGTGTTTGGCTTAATCTTGATTTTCATAAATGGTATTTGGCTGAGCTATTTTTTTGGTATTTTAGGAGCTCGATATCGAGACTTAACGGAAGTCGTTCAGGCTGTTATGAGGATAGCATTTTTGGCGACACCAATCATTTGGATACCTGGTGATACTGGAAGAGGAGGGGCGTTAAGTGCGTTTACAACTTTCAACCCTTTCTTTCATTTCCTTGAATTGGTGCGGTCTCCGTTATTGGGAAATGCAGTAGCTCCTCTAAGTTGGATTGTAGTGATTTTAATAACAGTTTTGGGGGGAGGCTTGGCCCTTTGGTTTAGAAAAAAATTCTCTCATTTAGTCGCTTTGTGGGTTTAGTAAAAGGAAGTCGAAAAAAATGTCATTACCTTTAATAGACGCAAAGTCACTACAATTAAAAGTGCCTATCTTCCAGCCTGAAGATAGAAATATGCTTGCCAACCCAACGAGTTTTTTAACCGATTTATATTTCTCTAAAACACAAAGAGGAATAGTGACGTTATTAGAAGATGTATCGTTTTCTCTGATGCAAGGGGAAAGGCTGGGGATCGTTGGTGCAAATGGTGCGGGGAAAAGCACTTTACTAAGATTGTTAGCTGGTATTTATCAGCCATCTGAGGGGCTGTTGAATATTAATGGAGTAGCTAAGGGCTTGTTTGATATTTCTATGGGGATGAATAATGAAGCAACAGGTCTGGAAAATATTTATATGCGAGGACTTCTTATGGGCATGCCGGTCCAACAGATACGAGACTTGCTACCGGAGATACTAGAGTTTTCTGAGTTAAAAGAAGCAATAGATAAACCTCTTAATACTTATTCAACCGGTATGAGATTGCGACTAGCTTTTTCTGTCGCAACCATGATTGAACCTGATATTCTTTTACTAGATGAGTGGATCGGTACAGGAGATGCATCTTTCAGGGGCAAGGTTAAAAAAAGAATGGATGACCTAGTTGAAAAAAGTCGAGGTCTAGTGCTTGCAACTCATAATACAAGTTTAATGAAAGAACTATGTACTCATGGATTGTATTTAAAAAAAGGTAAGATCGCCTTTTATGGTAAGGTTGAAGAGGCATTGGAATTTTACTCAGACGATCTTAAAAAATAAGGATGCTTTCATTCTAATTTATTATTTATTTTTTTAACTTCTTTGTTCAAAGTTTCGATTAATACAGCCTGTATTTCAACAGTTTCAATTAATCGCTGTATCCATTCTCCTGAAGACAAGCCTTTTTCAATATCGTAATTATCTTCATTAGGCATTGAGGTTAGGTGCCTTTTCTCTTGCCAATGTTTTGAATAACCATCCAATGTCAAAGGGTCGTATTCGGTGCCAGCACGAGATTTGAATTTTCGCATGGGGTGATGAATACGTTTCTGTGTTAAATCACCTTCTTCGTCGAAGATGTTGCAAACTTTCTGATCCCATTTTTCATGGTCTATTTTTTCGTCTAGAGCTTGATCAAAAACATAACAACTCAAAAGTGCATTATCATCATAAATTGCCTTCGCATTGATTGTACCTTCCCCTTTGCCACCTCCGGAAGGGCTTCCTACAACTAAACTTCCGTTTGCATGCATATCAAGGCGCATAGAGTTTGAAGTAAAAAACCTAACTCTATTCGCCAATCCGTTGACGTTAAAATAACAATTATTATCAGCGCCCATATGAAATATTCTTTGACTATTACCGCTTGTATCCTTAACCGACAATCTTTGGTTGTTATCAAGTAGTATGTTGCCTGATTTTATGTGTAATTTCTCAATAGGCTCTCCCCCACCGATGGAAACATATCCAGTATCTTTATCGACTAAAATCGCCTCATGGAATGTGCTGCCGTCTGGGCTAACTTTCATGTGAAAGTCATTGTCACCAGATAAGCCAAATTCGGCGTGACCCGTATAATCATTTTGAAACAATACACTGGCTGTATCCGAACTAAGTTGCTTGTTTATTTTTAATCTATGATCACTCCCCTCATGGTTAAATAATGAAGCCTGAGAGCTAACAGATAATTTGTTTATTTGGTCGGCAGTCGTATTGACGCCAATTAGTGACACAGCGTTTAAACTTCCATTTCCGGTATTTATGTTTATCCATCCAGTGCCGTTCCACAAAAGGTGAGTGTTTTCGTCTTCAATCCAACAAAGCCATCCAGTTTGAGGTGGATAAAACATCCATGAACCATCTTGCCAGGCAACGATATGAAAATCCTTACCTGTCCAATCACCTGTACTATTCGCATCAGCAATATAACGGTCTCCATCAGTAGTTGATGAAGGAGGGGTTGTTTGGTTTCTACTAATAGCTGAAAGGTGAATAATGGCGTCTAGAGATCGAAGTGCTTCATTGTGTGTAATATGTTTTTGCGCCTGGCTAGAAAGCACATAGGGTAGTTGTAGTTTAGATGTTTTTTCCATTATTAAATCTCCAATAAAACTCTAACTTATTATTGGTGTTAGATTTATTGAGGGGATAAAATTCATGATCTTTAAAGTTTTTAGTTCGTGCAGAAGTAAAAACTTACCCTTACAAGGGGTAAGTTTATTGAACAATATTGTAAGGATCCCAAGAGCTCGTGGTAATATTTACTTGGCTTATACCAATTCCTAGTTTCCTGTCATCTCCGCTCAGTCTTAACTCTTTTGGAGAAATGGGTTTGGAAACCTTAAATGATATCTTTAATCGGTTTGAAGAAGAATTTCTGGGAAGAGTAAGCTCAATGTATTTCTTGTGTAAATCACTCTTGTTTTTATAGTGCCAGGTTTTTGCGTGATGCCCATTAATAAGTACGTCTATCTTTTGAGGCGATTTCCCTCCTTTAAAAATTTGAATTTCAAATTGTAGGGAAACCTTCTTAATAGAATATTTTTTTATTGGCAGTGAAAGGGTTGCGACTTTAGCAACGCTCCAAACCCCCCAATCTTCCGGCCGCCCCCATCCAGCTTTTAAAGTGCCAGTTGAAATCGTCCTCTTATTAAAAAAGAAATGATAATTTTCAGTCGAATAATCAACAGTGTTGTCAGGCTTGTTTATCGAAAAATCGATGAATAGAAATCCTCCTAAAAAACCAAAAACACATAAAAAGAAGACAAGGAAGTAAAATTTAAGTTTTGCCATCGTATATTATTTACCTATTATTTGTATAAAAATACAATAGATGGAGATAAGCAAGTTAATGATAGATTATTACTGTTATTGAATGTTGATTTACGTTAGTCATTTAAGTATAGTTTGCGTGGTGATGCAAGGTGAGAGTTGATTGTCTCAATTATAAGAAAATATTTATGACGGAAGAAATTAATGCGCGTTACTCGTTTGAAGCGTATGAAGAAAGTAGACGGTGTGAAAATCAATTGTGTGGCACACTGATTGACTTGATTATCAAAGCCTTTTCAATGGCGATAAACAAAACAGGGACTTCTTGATGAAAGTCCTACATGTTTATAAAGGTTATTATCCTGATTTATTGGGCGGTGTTTGTGAATTCATCCGTCAGCTAACTTATGGCACTCAAAAGTTAGGTGTAGAAAATAGTTTGCTTGTGCTAACTCATACTAAAAGTAATTTCAAAACCGAAATTGTTGATGGCTTAACGATACATTGGTGTCCAAGCACTTTTGAAGCAGCATCAACACCATTTTCTTACAAAGCAATAAAACGGTTTAAGCAGTTAGCTGAAGAAGTTGATATAATTCACTACCATTACCCATATCCATTTGCAGATATTCTGGATAGCTTCTCAGGAATAAATAAAAGAAAAATAGTTACCTATCACACCGATATTATAAAGCAAAAATACCTATCAACTTTGTACGCACCCATCAGAGATATGTTTTTTAATAAGGTTGATAAAATCGTCGCTACATCTCCAAATTATTTTAAGACGAGTGATGTATTGCAAAATTATAAATCTAAAGTTGAAATTATAACCATTGGCTTATTCAGAGAATTATACAGTAAAACAAACAAGGAAAAGTTAGTGGATTGGGCTTCACAAGTGGAACCAAAATTCTTTCTATTTGTGGGGGCAATGAGATATTATAAAGCTCTACCAATATTAATTAAAGCTGCAAAAATTAATAACTTACCTGTCCTTATTGTCGGAGGGGGAAGGGAACAGAAAAAATACATTGAGTTGGCTAATAAGCTGAATGCCTCAAACGTTAAATTTCTAGGAGTGCTGACAGAAGAAGATAAAATCGCATTGCTAAAATTGTGTTATGCAGTGGTTTTACCATCTCATCTGCGCTCTGAGGCGCTTGGCATTTCATTGATTGAGGGGGCAATGCTAGGCAAACCACTCATTTCATGCGAAATCGGAACGGGGACTTCGTTCGTTAATATAGATCATCAAACGGGATTAGTATGTCCACCGAAAGACCCCGAAGCTCTCAGCAAAGCAATGCAGGAATTGTGGGATAATCCTGAAGTCACTAAACAAATGGCAAATGGAGCGTCGGAAAGGTTTAAGTCGGTTTTTTCCGGAGAGAAAATGGCTCAATCATATACAAAGCTATATAAAGAAATGTTATGGGAAAGTGGAACAAAGACAGGTACCTAACAATTATTATATTTCCTCCAACAAATGCTCACTGAGTATATCAAACACCAAACGGATGCGGCGGCTGTTATGAAGTTCACGGTGAGCAGTAAGCCAAATCGGAAATTTAATCGGGGGCATCTCGTGTAAGACCTGCTCCATTTTATCGTCAGAAATCCCCATCTCTTTAGACATTGCAATTATCCCAAGGTCATGCCGTGCCATTTGCCAGGCCACGATCCCGTTTTTAGAACTAAAGCGAAAATTATCAATTTTGAGATCAATGCCGAGTGGCTGTAAATACGCAATCATTTGATTATCGTCACCAAAACCAATAAAAACATGTGATTGAAGGTCTTGTGTGTTTTGTGGGCGCCCCTCTTTGTCCAGGTAAGCTTTCGAAGCGTAAAAATATCCTTCGGCTTCACCGACTAGTTTTGAAATAAGTTCAGGTTGTTCAGGGCGAACATGACGAATAGCAATGTCAGCTTCCCTAAGTTGTAAGTCACGAATTTCATTTGAAGAGACAATTTCTATCTGAAGCCGAGGAGCAATCTTTTGAATTTTTTGTAAAGCAGTTGGAAGAATATAAGCCGACATAATGTCACTTGCGGTAATGCGCACACGGCCTTCAATCGCTTGCGATTGTCCAGAGGCTGCAAGAGAAGCCCGGCTGGCCGCTTCATACATTTGCTTCATATGTTCAAGAAGCTCAACGCCAGTTTCCGTGAGGATCAGAGTTTTTCCAACACGTTCAAATAACACAACGTCAAGCTCTGTCTCTAATGCAGCAACCTGTCTGCCAAGGGTTGGTTGCGTAAGCCCAAGCGCGCGGGCAGCGGCAGAAAGTGAGCCTTCCTCAGCGGTAGCTAGAAAGGCCCGAGCGTGATTCCAGTCAAATGATACAGCATTCCAGTTCATACATATTTGTATACATGATGGACGAATTTAAGCAATTGATATTCTTATTTTGTATGGTTATCTCTGTATCTAAAGGAGATCGTGGATGCAAAAAGAAGCTAAGTTTTGGGATGGTGTAGCAGAAAAATACGCCAAATCTAAAATGACTGATGAAGGGGCTTATAACTATACCCTAGAGCGCACGAGATCCTATTTAACAAAAGAAGATGAGGTCCTTGAAATTGGCTGCGGTACAGGGTCAACAGCGCTTCTGTTAGCAGGCAGTGTTAAAAGACTAACGGCATCTGATATCTCAAAAGAAATGATACGAATTGGCACTGAAAAAGCTCAAAATGAGGGAATAAACAATATCCGCTTTATGGCTAACGAAGTTTCAAAAGCAGAGCTTGCTCCAAATTCAGAAGGACAAATCCAATATGATGCTGTTTTAGCCTTCAATATCCTGCATCTCCTACAAGACTTGCCTCAAAATTTGGAGCGCATAAATAAGATGATAAAGCCAGGTGGCTACTTCATCTCCAAAACCACTTGTAAACCGACGAATAAAATATCCTTTAAACTCCTTGCAATGATGACAATTTTGCCCGTTATGCAAGTGCTCGGAAAAGCGCCCTTTGTAAAATTGAGAAAAAGTAACGAGTTCGATGAGCTCATCAAAAGCGCTGGGTATAGAATCATAGAAAGTGGTGACTATCCTGCAAACCCACCTCATAGATATATTGTTGCGCAAAAACTAAAATAAATTTCAGTTTTAAATGAATAATTTTTCAACTGAGGTGTTTCACTCTCATAAATATAATCCATAATATAATTCATGGGAGTTAAACATGCTTAATTTGAAATCATTAATCATAGCATTTGTAATAGGGCTAGTCTCACTCAACAGTGCTAGCGCAGCACATCACGAAGCCGGCAAATGGGTCCTTTCATCAGATGAATCAAAAGTAGCCTATGGTTCAATTAAGAAAAGTAAAGTCGGTGAAATAAACCATTTTACTGAATTAAAAGGTAATGTGGCCACTGATGGAGCAGTAAATGTTTCTATCGATTTAGGTAGCGTTGAAACATGGATCGACATTCGCAATGAGAGAATGGTCAAATTCGTTTTTGATGAAGCAAAAGTCGCTGCAACGTTAAAAACAAAAATTAACCCAGAAGAAATCAACAAGCTGAAACCAGGCGGCACAACAACCGTAACGGTAAAAGGCACGCTTTCTTTTTTGGGAAAAGACATCCCTATTGAAGCGGATATGTTTGTTGCAAAGTTAACTGATAAGAAGATCATGGTCACAACAGACGAAATGATCATGTTGGCAATGGAAGATGCCGGCATCAATGACAAAATCACAAAATTGATGGAACTAGCAAAACTTCCTGCAATAACAAGAGCAGCCCCTGTAACGCTGCGGTTTGTTTTTGTGAAAGAATAAGCGCTGATTGTTGTGCTTTAAGGGAAGTGCTCTATATGCACTTCCCAAATGTCATATTATTTTGCTTGAGTGCTTAAGTACCGCAAAAGGTGCGACGAACTTCTTCAGAAGGCAGTGGCGGCAATTCATAATGTTCAAAACCATCTTGAGCTACAAAAGGTTTAGAGAGAACCTGGGCCAGTTCATGAAACAAACTAAAGTCATTATTCATACCAGCTTGAATAGCCTGCTCAACACGGTGATTGCGCGGAATATAAATCGGATTTATCTCCTGCATTCCTGCTAAACGTTCTGAGGTCGAGGTCGTATCTTGACCAAATAGTTCGTTCCATTCATCCAGCCAGTCTTGCCCAGCTTGGTTTTCTTCAAAGAGGTCTAGGAAATCGGCCGAGTTAGCTCCCCCTGCGACTTGGGTTAAGTGCCGGAAAAATAGTGTAAAATCAACCTTGTTTTTTGTCATAGCGATAAAGGTTGTTTGCATGAACGCATCGATTTCTTCACTATTCGACAAGCCAATTTTTTGAGAAAATATTTCTAGCAAACGTTGGTGGAATGTTGGCATAAATTCCCCCGCTAACGTTTCCGCGATTTGTATGGCAATAGTTTCATCTTTATCGAAGAGAGGAAGCAATGCTTCTGCCAAACGAGCTAAGTTCCATAGGCCCATATTCGGTTGATTGTTCCATGCGTAACGCCCTTGCCGGTCGATGGAGCTGAATTTCTTATCAGGGTGAAAAACATCCATGAAAGCGCAAGGGCCATAATCAATAGTCTCACCTACAACCTGCATATTATCGGTGTTCATCACCCCGTGAATAAAGCCCAAGCCCATCCATTGTGCAATGAGATGCGCTTGGCGTTTAATAATCGAGCGAAGCAAAGCTTGGTAAGGGTTCGTGTCGTCTCTTACCTGAGGGTAATGGCGATCAATCACATAATCAGCTAAGGTTTTCACATAGGCATTTCCTGGAGTTGAATGATCCAAAGCCGCAAAATATTGAAACGTCCCAACCCGCACATGACTTTGAGCAACTCGTGTAAAGACAGCTCCTGGCAAAGGCTCCTCACGTATAATCGTCTCACCAGTAGTGACAGCAGCAAGAGCTCTTGTAGTCGGCACTCCAAGAGCAGCCATTGCTTCAGAGACAATATATTCACGAAGAACAGGTCCAATGCCAGCTTTGCCATCACCGCCCCGCGAGTAAGGTGTGCGTCCAGAGCCTTTAAGTTGCACATCAAGTCGCAAACCATTTTTATCAACCACTTCACCGATTAATAACGCGCGCCCATCACCAAGTTGAGGAGACCAGCCGCCAAACTGATGCCCCGCATAAGCCATCGCAATAGGGTCAGCATTGAATTGCATTTTGTTGCCAGCAAAAAACTCAGCCGCTTCAGAAGAGTGTAAAAACTCCAAATCAATTCCAAGCTGGTCAGCTAGAGTGTCATTGGTTTTTATCAAGTGGGGCTTTGGAACAGTTGCTGGCTGTGTGGGGCTGTAAAAAGCTTCTGGTAAGGTAGCGTAACTATGGTCAAAGCAAAATTCGGGCATAAAGTTATGTGTCTCTTCGCTTAATGGCTCTCTTGGCTCATTATGATTGAAGGTTCAATATGGGAGGCACTCGGTGCCAAGTCAATGATACCAAGTCTATGGAGCCAAAGAAACAGTGTTTAAATTATTGATTAGCTTTTTCTAGGTCCAATAACCATTTCTTGCGGGCTAAACCACCAGCATAACCGGTTAATTTACCATCAGAGCCTATGACTCTATGGCAGGGAATAATGATCGCAAGCTGGTTCATGCCATTCGCTCGGGCAACGGCACGCACAGCCTTGGGGTTGCCAATGCGCTGGGCTTGCTCCGCATAAGAGCGGGTGACACCATAAGGAATGGTAAGCAGCTCATCCCAAACGGATTTTTGAAAGTCGGACCCATTCACCTTAAAAGGGGTCGTGAACTCTTGGAGCTCCCCCTTAAAATAAGCGGCCAGATCATCTTCAATCATCTGAGTAACAGGACTTCGTCCGGGAACAATAGCGACCTTTAATGATTTCCGCATTTTTTCAATTTCACGCTCCAGCCCGCGCCGGTCTGTAAACTCAAGCAGGTAGAGATGCGTTTCGTCAAAAATAGCAACCATGCTTCCAAGGGGCGTGTCGATCCATTCAGCTTTTAAAACTTTGTGGTTCTTGTCATTCGGAGCTGACCCCATAATGCTCGAAAATGCATCACGAAACCCACTGCCAGATGAATAACCAGCGTCTATTTGAGCATTAATAATCTTGTCACCTTCACGTATTGTTTTCAAAGCAATCCCCATTCTCCGCGCCCTTGAATAGGCTGTAAATGTCATACCATATCTTTTTTTAAATTGCCGCCGTACTGTCGAAGGTGTGTAGCCAAGCTCTCGAACATCTTTGTCAGTCCACCGTCTTGTTGGCTCGCTTTCAACCATCTCCGTTAAATGCTTAACCATATCAGAAGGCTCTGACGGGTTTAAAAGAGGACGGCATCTTTTGCACGGCCTAAACCCGGCAAGGAGTGATGCTTGTGCTGTTTTGAAAAAAAGACAATTTTCACGTTTTGGTTTGCGAGCCGTGCAAGTTGGCCTGCAAAATATCCCAGTGCTTGTGATGCCAGCGAAAAACACTCCCTCATAGGAGCTGTCCCTATTAATCAGAGCCTGGTAATATTCAGTGATTTGCTGCTCGTCAAACATCTAGATCTAAGCACCTTTCATCATATCTGCAGACATTGCTTCAAGATCTTTATAATCTTTCTGCCAGGTTTCAAACATGTGCTGACCGGTGGGGTCCGGAAAGATATCAGCAATATCAGATTCAAGATCATCAAGAATTTTCACTGCTGTGTCAAAAGGTGAGGCCTTGTCCATTGCAATCTCTTTTGTCATATCAGTATCTATCGGACCAGGATTGACACTATGCACGGCAATCCCTTTAGAGGCCCATTCGATACGTGCCCCCTGGGTGAGAGAAAAAGCAGCCGCTTTAGCCGCGCAATATCCCCCATGAAGCGGCACATTAACAAAGGCGGCAATAGAGACAATGTTCACAAGAGCCGAATTGGGTCTGTTTTCTAAAACAGGAAGAAACCCGCGCATCATATGAAGAAGGCCAAAATAATTAACACTCATTTCTTTAGTCACTTTATCAAGTGGGCCAGAAAAAGCACTGACCAATTCTAATGAGCCTGCATTGTTAATTAAAATATCAACATCAGGCGCCAAACGAGTTGCAGCAGATATTTGCTCAGCTTTTGTTATATCAAGCGTTAACGGAACAACCCGTGCATCTTGAAAATCTGGCAAGGAAGCGGTGTTACGAGCTGCAGCATATATTTTGCTAACTCCTTTCTCTAAAAGAGAAAAAACCAACGCTTTGCCAATTCCTCTATTCGCTCCAGTCACTAAGATAATCTTATTTGTAAAGTCCATTGCTTAAATCCTATGAGATGAAGATTGTTAAATTTAAGAAATAGCTATAAAGAAAAGGCATCAACAATGACGCCGAAAAACGAGCACGGAATTTTTATATTTAAAAAACCTCGAAAAAGGCATAAGCAGAGATGTAAAAAGTAGATTTTAAAAGAATTTTACGTCTCTGATTGTAAGAAATTTATAAAATAAATGTGACCTCCTCAGATACAAAAAAGCCAGACCAAAAGAAGAAAGTAATCATTATGAAATTAAAAGATAAAGTTGCCATTATAACGGGCTCAACCAGCGGTATCGGATTAGGCTTGGCCAAAGGGTTAGCTTCTGAGGGTGCTAACATTGTTTTAAATGGATTTGGTGATAGTAGCGAAATTGAAAAAAATAGACAGTCTATCGAAGAGATGGGCGTACACTGTATCTATAATGGTGCTGACATGACCAAGCCGGAAGAAATTTCAGCAATGGTGACAGAGGCAAAAGAAAAATTCGGGCGCGTAGACATTGTGGTCAACAATGCCGGCATTCAAACTGTATCCCCTGTCCAGGATTTCCCCGAAGAAAAGTGGGAAGCCATCATTGCGATTAATCTCTCAAGTGCATTTTACACAACCCGTGCTGTCGTCCCAATGATGAAAGAGCAAGGTTGGGGCCGGATTATCAATCTGGCATCCGCGCATGGTCTCGTCGCATCTCCTTTTAAAAGTGCTTATGTCGCTGCCAAGCATGGCATGGTTGGTTTTACAAAGTCCATTGCTCTGGAAGTGGCAGAAGAAAACATCACAGTAAATGCCATTTGCCCAGGATATGTGCACACGCCCTTAGTTGACGGGCAAATCGCAGATACAGCAAAGGCGCGTGGGATTTCTGAAGACGCTGTTGTGAAGGATGTTTTGCTAAAATTACAAGCAACCAAAAAATTCGTAACAGTCGAACAACTTGCCGAAATGGCTGTCTTCCTTTGTAGCGATGGAGCAGAAAATATCACGGGCACATCACTCGCCGTAGATGGTGGCTGGACTGCCCAGTAATATAAAAATAAAGAAAATTACCAACCAAGAGATCTCACCATTTCGGTTTTATATAAGGTGAGATCTCGGTTGCTAAAACAATCAGTTTACGAGGCAATCTCAAGAGGCTTGCCGGTCTCAAGCAAAGTCTTCAAGCCCGAAAGAACAAGTGGCCACCCGCCACCCGTGTTTTTATATGTCTCGGTTTCCCCGTCAAATTCATCATGCACTAACGTGAGCTTGCAAGCATTTCCCAAATCTTCAATTTCATAGGTCACCCGAGACGGCACATCATCTTCCTGGCCGGGTGTGCAGATGCCTTTAAACGTATGGGCTAGTTTTTTCAAAGGAACGACTTCAAGAACCTTACCGGTAATTTCATGATCTCCATTCCCTTTGATATAAAAAATTTCGCTACCCTTTTTCCAATCAGTTTGTACATTCAATCCAAAAAAATATTTTTGGACATCAGATGGCTCTGTAAGAGCAGACCATAATTTCTTATCTGAAGTTTGAATGATTGTTGTAAACACATGGCGAGGTTTTGTTTGCGTATCCATAATTGTTACTCTCTCTAACTTAGTTTTTAAATCCACCATTCCCTCACTAATCGGAGCAGCAAACCGAGAAATCCATCGGTCCGAAATTTCCTGCAAGGGGACTGTATTAAGGTAATGATATTTAAAACGCCCAACCTTGCGGGTTTGAATAAGTAAGGCCTCTTCAAGAACTTTTAAATGCTTCATCACGCCAAAGCGGGTGAGGTGAGGCAGTACAGTTTCAAGATCTCCAAGCGTGCGGCCATCTTCCTCTTTCAAGGCATCTAAGAGCTGCAAGCGGTGCTTATCGCTAAGCGCTTTAAATATTGTTTCCATAATTTAATTTATAGGTGATTATCTAGTCACGTGTCAATATGGTAACGTAATAATCTTTAAAAAGAGGAAAAAGAAAATAAAAAACCGCCCTTAAAATAAATTAAGAGCGGATTTAAAGACTTAAAAACAGTGAGTTAGGTCACTCGATTGTTTCACCAAAGATCAGCAAACAACCATCAGGATCTTTCACATGAAATTCACGCATACCATAAGTCTGATCAAATGGAGCACGAACACGCCCCTCTGGCAGAACAGAAAGTTTCGCCTCTAAAGAGGTATACAGGTCATCCAGCTGTTTGCTCCAAAGATATATGGAGATGTTAGTCCGACTGGCTTTTAACGCCTCATCATCTTCTGCTGTAATAAAATGAAGCGCAGCCTCACCATGCAGCACCATCGCAAAAGAAGCATCTTCAGAGACAAACCGTTTTTCAAACCCAAGGGTCTGTTCGTAAAATTCAAGAGTTTGCGTCATATCTGAAATAGGAATAATCGCAACAGCATCTTCAATCAATGGCTTTTTCTCATATGGATTGCTCATTGACTTGCTCTCCTCAAAAACTGGAATAACGGCATAAAAACATATGACATTTATCACTTATCATTCTACTTGTTTAAAACAAGTTCAACACGTCTGTTCTGAGCGCGTCCTTTTTCATCTTCATTACTCAATATAGGACTAACAGGGCCAACTCCATAAGGGTGTAGGCGAGCATTCTGAATGCCGTATTTCTCAACGAGATTGCGAACCACTGTTTGAGCTCTTTTCGTACTAAGCACCCTGTTATATTTCACCGATCCTTTATTATCAGTATGTCCAACAACGAAAAATTTCTTGCTTTTGTTTAATTTCAAATAATCCGCAATGATGGAGAGAGCTTTATCAGAAGAGGGCTTCAAAGTAGATTTATCAAAATCAAAAAAGATCCCGTCGAGGACAACTTTACCAGATGTCTTTATGTCATCTTTCATCTGATTGAGGTTAATTCCAATCTGATCTTCATTAAGTTTTTCTGGGCTGTTCACATCAAGAATAATTTTAACAGGGGAATGAGCTGCTGTATCCTGCGCAACAAGTAAAGATACAACATAGTTTTGTCCTTGCACTTGAGCGGTGCCACTCCAATAATAATAAGCTTGGCGTTTGCCATGAAGGTTAGGCGCATCTAAATAGCGATGACGGCCTTGTCGTTTCGGGTCGCCATACCAATAAAGCTGTTTGGCAAACCATCCGCCGCACTCGTCATCACTTTTACATTTGAAAATGGTTTTAAAATTATGTTTGGTAAAAGCTTTCTCATAATTTCTATAAACCGCAAGAGCGGAAATTTTTTTGTTATTTCCTTTGTAATTAATAGAGGTGGTTTTTCCTTCATACTTACTCACCGGCGGTAGCGCAGAGTTACCTTGCTCTTGAAAGCTTTCCTTCGTGATAGGCCCTTTGGCAATCATAAACTCTTCAAAATCTGAGGTATGATAAGAAACAATGGAGGTGTCAGGATAGCGAGAAATTAAAGGATGGTCTTGTGAGCCGTGAGCATCTTTAGCATAAGCTTCAACGCTCCTAAAACTGCTATTAATTAAGAAACTCATCACTAAAACAAAAGTGAAAAAACGTAAAAAAAACATGGAATAGCCCTCGAATAAAATAGTTCTCTTTAATTATATCCAATCAAAGAGAACTACTAAAAACTATTCATGGCAAAAATAAGTATTGAAAGTAAAGCTATATGGATTTGTAAGTGTGCATGTGGTAAATGAGATCATTTTTTGAAGTAATAATGCCTCAAGAACTAAAGCCGTTCCATTGAAATTCGCCGTTCGGGCCAAGTTTGGCAAAAGGATTATAGGCTATCTCCCAAATGTGACCATCAAGGTCAGCAAAACAGCCAGAAAATCCACCCCAAAACGCTTTTGTCGCTGGCTTTAAAATGGTGCCACCAGCTTCGGGAATTTTAGACAATAGCTCGCTAACCTCTTCTTCTGAGTTCAGATTGTGAGCAATGGAAAAGGAAGAATAGCCAGAACGTTCGGCAGGCACCTGAGCGTCAGCCGCTAACTTCTCCCACGGATAAAGGGCCAGTGCCATAGACTGAAGGTCATAGGCAACGATCTCTTCTACTGTTTCATCAGACGCCACCTTCCACCCAAGAGCATCATAAAAAGCTTTTGCTTTTTTAAGGTCTGCCACTCCTAAAGTGATGATGCTTATTCTTTGTTGCATGTGTCTCTGATGTTTAAGTTTCTGTTCCATAGTCCCTCCTAAAAAAATCTCATAAAAAAGAGCGCCTCAAATGAATGAGGCACTCTAAAAATTTAACATCTAATTTTGAATAAATGATGGTCTAACCATTAAGCTTCTCATTGATAAGAGCAACAGTTTCCTTCACTCCATAAAGCTCCACAAATGAGCCAAAACGCGGCCCCTGCGATTGACCAAGCAAGACTTCATAAAGTGCGGTAAACCAAGAGCGAAGCGGATCAAATTCATGGTGCTTGCCCACATCAAATACAATCTGCTGAAGTCCCTGACCGTCCAGACTTTCATCTGCTTCTTCAAATCGTTTAGCCAAATCTTCAATTGCCGTGCGCTCTAAATCTGTTGGCGCGCGGAACTCTTTGGTCGGCGCCACAAATTCATGGAAATAGTTGATAGCATAACCAACCATGCGATCAAGCTCAGGATGTGTCTCTGCTGTGGCGTCAGGTGCATAACGCTTAATAAAACCCCAAAGCACTTCAGGCTCAGAGGCATTCGATGCGGAAACAAGATTAAGCAAGAGGTTATAGCTAATCGGCAATTGGCCAGAGGGCACCTCACCACCATGGATATGCCAGGCAGGGTTTACCAGTTGGTCTTTTGGTTCTTGTCCAGAAAATTTGGTTGAAAATGTCAGGTACTCATCAACATTTTTCGGGATCACATCAAAATATAGTCGCTTAGCTGTCTTAGGTTTTTGGAACATAAAGAGAGATAAACTCTCAGGGCTGGCATAAGTGAGCCATTCCTCAATAGTCAGGCCATTGCCTTTTGATTTAGAAATCTTCTCACCCTTTTCATCCAAAAAGAGTTCATAGTTAAATCCCTCAGGCGGCTTGCCACCAAGAGCTTTAGCAATCCGGCTAGACAAGTGCACGCTTTCAATATGGTCTTTACCCGCCATTTCATAAGAAACCCCAAGAGCGACCCACCGCATAGCCCAATCTGCTTTCCATTGGCATTTCACATTGCCACCAGTCACGAGCGTTGTAACTTCTTCATCCGTTTCGGGGTCCTGATAGGTAACAGTACCAGCCTCTGCATCGCGGCCAATCATCGGTACTTGTAAAACTTTGCCGCTATTCGGGCAAACAGGCAAAAATGGCGAATAAGTTGCCTGGCGCTCGGAGCCAAGAGTTGGCAAGATAATCTCCATCACCTTGTCATAGTTGTGCAGCATGGTGAGCAATGTCTCATCAAACTGACCAGACTTATAGCACTCAGTTGCAGAGAAAAATTCATACTCAAAACCAAATTGATCAAGAAAGCTCTGTAACCGTGCGTTATTATGGTGAGCGAAACTTTCATGGGTCGCAAACGGATCAGGTACAGCTGTCAAAGGCTTGTCTAAATACTCAGAGAGCATTTCTGCATTTGGCACATTGGTTGGAACCTTGCGAAATCCATCCATATCATCCGAAAAACAAATGAAACGTGTCGGAATTTTATCTTCTGTGAGAACTCTAAAGGCATGACGCACCATAGATGTTCGCACCACTTCACCAAAGGTACCAATGTGCGGTAAACCTGAAGGGCCATAGCCCGTTTCAAATATAATAGGAGAAGAAGGCGCTGTCTCTTTTTGTTTCGACAACCGTTTGACAATCTTGCGAGCTTCTTCAAATGGCCAAGCTTTACTATCTTCAGCGAATGTTTTTAGCGCACCGTCACTCATGATTATTTCTATAACCCTTTAAAATAAATAATAAATTTTTATATGGTCTTAAGGCTAAATTGACATAAAATGCAATCTAGATTGACCTTTAGCCATAAAATGAAAATGGGATTGCCAATAAAGTGGGCAAATCAAAAATTCTATATGAAGTCTGGACCCTATTTGAGTGTACAAATTTCGTCAATAATAGATATTTTATAATACTCGACGTGAATTAAGAGTTTAGCTAGGGTTTAGGCCCTAAAAGAAAGTAAGAGTTACTAACAAGGAGAGGCAAGTGTCCCTTAATTTATCAATCCATGAAGCTTTAATTTATACAATGCTCACAATGTCTGGTGTGGATCGAGATATTTCAGATACAGAGTTAGGGCGCATTGGCGCAGTCGTGAAAAATTCTCCGGTCTTCGAAGATTTTGATATTGAGTTGCTAACAAAAGTTTCAGCCAAATGCGGCGAAGATCTTGGTAAGGAAAATGGATTAAGTGAAGTTCTTGCAGCCATTGCCATTGCCATCCCTGAGAAACTAAGAGAAACAGCCTACGCATTTGCAGTGGAGATAGCGATTATTGACCGCAAAGTAGAAAGAGAAGAAATTCGTTTTCTTCAAATGCTCCGCGATAGTCTGCATCTGGATAAATTAGTAACAGCAGCTATTGAGCGCGGTGCAAGAGCAAGGCATAGAAAAATCTAAACTCTCTTCTTTAAGAGGAAAACAAAGAACTAAAGATACGGCGAAGAAGTGACGCCACTTCGGCGTCATGACATGGCAGCTTGCTGCCCGGGGCAGGCGCCGTCCAACGGAGGGCCTGCCGCTTTATCAGCGCGGTTGCTGGTGGGCAACCTAAAGCGCCACTAAAAAGCAATAGCCATGAGAGAAAAACTACAATTTCACCAGACGAAGAAGGAGTGACGCCACTTCGGCGACAGGACATGGCGTAGCGAGAGCGAAGCCCGGCGCAAGCGCCGCCCCAGCGGAGTGCCTTTTGCGTTAGAAAAAGAACAGCACGTGAGCTAAAACTAGAGACTAACATTTCCATAAACGGCCAAGTTTAGAAACGCTTCTGAACTTGATTTGGTAAGGTCTGGCCCAATTGGTTTCTCAAGGTCCATGGCGCGCACACCACCTTTTTTTGCGCCTGTAATCATATTCGTAGCAATGAGTGCGTAACCAGCTTCTGTGTGGGTTGAAACACCAATACCAATTTGCACATCACGAACGAGATTATTATTCACAGTAACCTGACGCATATATTTTCCATAGCCAAGAGAGATGCCAAGCCCTGGTACTTTTTCAACCACATTGCCAGTGACCATTGTATCCGCTTCAACAGCGATGCCTATGGCTGCATTGCCTTTGTATTTCTTCAGATTACGAATGAGGTTGCCAGTGGCAGTCGCTAAGCGTCCCCCTTCGTTAAAGTTGGTAATGGAAATACCAACATGAGCATCATCGACCATATTGTTAGAAATGATCGTGCCTTCAAAGCCAAATTCTGAATAAAGCGCAACTTCTCCAAGTTTCGAACAACTATTATTTAGAATTTGAATGTTATCAGCAGCGTTACCCCGAACAGCAGAAAAAGCGCAATCACTAATCACATTATTAGAAACGATCACATTTCCCGCTCGGTAAACATTCACACCATTTCCATTTTGACCTGAGCCACCATCTTTTGTTTTGATGCGGTGAATATGGTTCTGAGAAACAATCGTCCCATCAGTTCCCTTTTTAGAGCGCCAAACCAGAATGCCATTATTGCTACAGTCCGTGACATGGTTGTGCGATATTTCTAATTGAGAGGAATCCGTCGCAAAAATCCCAGCTGAGCCGCATAGGCTAATTTTGTTGGCATGGATATGCCCGCCACAATTTTGTAAACTCAAACCGTTGAGCAAACCATCTCTAATAAAGCAGTGCTCTATGAGGAGGTTGGGAATATTATTGAAGCTTAAGAGACCATTCGTCGAACCGCCTGTAAATCCACGCGATCCACCATCAAACACTAAATATTGTAAAGTGGCAGTTGAGAGGTCTTTTGCTGAAATGAATGACGCCCCCTTAGAGAACTGAAGAACAGTCTCTCCGTAAACGCCTTCAATATGTGAACCGGCTCTTAAAGTGAGAGGCCCTGTGAGAAACCTGCCACCTGGCAAGGTGAGCTTGACCTTGTTCTTTGCGGCCAAATCGATAGCAGCTTGCAGTTTAGCTGTCTGATCAGCTTTTGCATTTGGTACAAGACCAGTAGCTGTGAACGAGAGAGAAGCCAGTTTTATAGGCTTAGTGGCTTTTGCTTCAGCACTATTTGCAAGCGTAGCTCCAGCTGCAAGTGGAAGAGAGCCTAAGAGTAGGTCACGTCGATTTACACTCATAAATTTATAAACCTTAAGTATATGGGCACCAAATGAATGTATTATTACATTTAATGAAGTTTGTTAACCATAATAAAACGATTTTCTGCTTAGCCTTTATAAGTTTACACGAAGAGGGAAGACCATAGAAAGGGCATATTTATCCGTATACGGCGTACGTGCCTTTTATATGATGTGAAGTGCGGTAAAACTGATGACAGTTGAGAATGGTTTAACTCAACAATTAAAAAAGAAGGTAAAGCTATTTGAAGCCATTGTTGATGTAACACAAGATGGCATTATAGTCTTCAACCATCTTTTCCAGGTTGTGTATAGCAACGCAAATGCTGGCCGATTGATTGGCGCTGCACCTGAAGAGTTGCGCGGAAAACATCTTTCTACTTTCATTCCAAAAGATAGCCACAAAAAACACGAAAAACTAGTCACTATGTTTTCAGAATCTGAAGATGTAAACCAAAACCTTGACGATAGGAATGAAATCAAATGTTGCCGTATAAATGGTGAAGAGTTTCCTGCAAAAATAACCATTAATAAATACACCATAAGCGATCAAAAAGCCTACATTGTTTCTTTAAGAGATATGTCGGATATGGATACAGCCGAAAATGAAACCAAAATTGCCGAGCTTGGTCAATTTCGAGAACAGCAACAAAAAAAATGTTCAGCTAAAACTTTGCAAATCAGTATGGAAAAAGCCATCACACAAATAGCAAAAACCGCCCAAGCTGTAAAAGATACCTGCGGCAACCGTTACGTTGAAGAACAAATGGCGCAAATCCTACAAAATTCATTTACTGCTATGAGTGTTAGCCAGAAAGCAGCCTTTTATTCAGATACTGGACACACAACAGATCAGTACAATCTGGTTGATCAATCTCTAGCTGGTGCTCTTGAGCGCATAAAGACTATCATTGAAGAAGAAATACAGGGTAAAGATATTGCCTTGGCATGGGACATCCCTGGTTCCGCTAAGAAGTTTAAATTACAGGATTGTCAAAGAGTTGAGCAGGTTTTTTATAACATTGTTGAACATGCAACCCGAAATATCAGGAAGGGCCAAATTACCTTCCAACTTGATCAACTTATGGTGGATGAGAATAAGAACCTTACTATGAATTTTGAATGTCGCAATCCTCAGTTTGGTATTGCCCAACAAACAATGAATCGAGTTTTAGGTGCAATTTCAGCTAAAACTGTGCCTGAAGTAGAAGAGTTGAAAAATGGTGGAAAATGCCTAAGACTTGCAAAACAAATGGCTGAGGAAAATGGTGGAAGCCTGAGAGTGGTAACTCACCCCATTAACGGTACACATATTTATCTCCAATTAACCGAACCTTTGCTGCAAACATTGGCAGATAAAGTGACCAACATAGAAGTCAATAACTAGTGGCTTTAATTTTCAGAGAGCTTCAAAAATTTTATCAGCTGCAAGAGTTGCAGTTAAAGTTCCAGAACGCACATCAGCTTCGCACATCTCAATCAGTTGGATTATTCCATCATTTTCACTAAGCCTTGCGAGTAGGCGAGCTTCAACCATTTCACGCATCCAGGTAGCGGCTTGATTATTTCTTTTCTCCTCAAATTCACCGCTTGCTGAAAGGGCTGTTCGGTGTGTTTCAATATTTTCCCATAAATGATCAAGTCCCTGCCCAGTTAAGCCTGAAATTGTAATAACAGGAGGAGACCAGTTTTTACTCTGCGGTGTTAAAATATGCAAAGCCGCACGATATTCACTGGCAGCTTGTTTAGCACGCATCTCATTTTCACCATCAGCTTTATTGACGGCAATCATATCAGCAATTTCTAATATGCCTTTCTTGATGCCTTGCAATTCATCACCAGCACCAGGCAACATGAGGCAAAGGAAGAAATCGACCATTTCAGCAACAGCCGTTTCAGATTGCCCAACACCAACGGTTTCAATTAAGAGAACATCAAACCCAGCGGCTTCGCAAAGGGCCATCGTTTCTCTTGTTTTCTTTGTCACCCCGCCAAGTGTGCCTGATGTGGGGGATGGGCGAATAAAAGCATTTGGCTCAACACTAAGATTTTGCATGCGTGTTTTATCACCAAGGATAGAACCGCCAGTAACAGAAGAACTAGGGTCGACTGCCAGCACTGCAACTTTTTTCCCAATGCTAGTAAGGTACAATCCAAGTGCTTCAATTGTGGTTGATTTCCCAACACCAGGAACACCAGTAATCCCAACTCGCAAAGCTTTGCCAGCGTTGGGAAGAAGTCTTAACAAAAGCTCTTGCGCTTTTTTCCGATGCTCACTTTTCTGGCTTTCAACCAACGTGATAGCTCTGGCCAGAACTGTACGGTTGCCTGCCAAAATACCAGTTTCAAAGTCTTCAATGGTTTGCGGTGCTTTTATCATGAGCTACAGTCACAGTTACAAAGGGGGTTAAAAGGGTTGTATAGTTGAGGATTGAGAAATTTCAACAATATATATTTAATCTAGCTAATCAAAGAAACAGAGTATCAATCACTCTAAAATCCACATTTAGGGTTGAAAACCGTACTAAAAATTGGAAATTAAGACAAAAAATCAAAAATTCAGCATTAAATGATGTCATCCATCGGTGTTTTCTAAGCTAAATAAAATGTACGAATGTCCAACCACAAAATAAATGACAACAGGGGCTTTAATTTCTGTCATATTCCACATACATAAAGAACAATAATCTAAAATTTTATCAGGTAGTCCTCAATGATCACTTTAGACGAAGAAAAAATACGCAAAGGCGCGACATCACGTCGTGCATATGGCCTGTTGTCTGCGGTTTCATTTCTGGAAAGTGCAATTCTTCCTCTTCCTGTCGATGCTGTTTCTATTCCAATGATGTTGGGTGCCCCTTCAAAAGCGTTTAGAGTGGCACACGTCGCGCTCATAACATCAGTTCTAGGTGGTTTGTTAGGATATTTTATTGGCTATCTTTTCTTTGAAGGCTTTGGTGATAAAATTATAACTTATTACGGACTGACAGAACAATTTGAAGAGTTTCAACAAACAACTAAAAACGATTGGTGGAAAGCAGCTATTGCCATTTTTGGCGCAGCAATCACCCCAATTCCTTTTAAACTTGTGTGCATCGGCTCAGGTGTGATGGGTGTGAATTTACCCATGTTTATTGCAGTCGCCATGCTGGGCCGTGCAATTAGATTTTATTTTTTCGCTATTGTCTTTAAATATCTCGGTCGTCCAGTGAGAGACTTTGCCTTAAGGCATCTCAAATTAGTTGGCTCATTAACAATGATAATCATGATCCTGGGCTTCCTAAGCATCTATTGGCTGTAATCCTTTTGGATATTAGGAGAAGCCCCCTCCATTCAATATCCTCACCATACAAAGAAGGAGTTCAGCCCATTTCGGGGTGAAGGACATGACGCCAGAGGCGTCCGGCGCAAGCGCCGCCCCTCGGAGGCCTATGAGCTTTAGCTCATAGAATAGCCGTGAGAGAAATAGAGAGAAAAACTTCAAACAATCAACTCACGAAGAGCTTTAAAAGCTTTGCAATCATAGCGCTCGATCCATTCAAATAAAACCATTTCTGTTGTAACCAAATGAATGCCAGCAGCACTCATGCGAGCTAAAGCTGTCTCTACTGATTTTGGATCCCGGCTACCAACACTATCGGTTACAATAAACACATCATGACCAGCAGCTTTGATTTCAAGAGCAGTTTGCAGCACGCAAACATGGGCTTCACAGCCAGTTAAAACAAAAGAGTGGCGACAAAGTTTAGATAGTTCAGAAATGTAATCCTTAAAGGTTTCATCCTTCATGGCTGAAAAACTGGTTTTATCAATAATCTGAGCAGACCCATGGGTGGCATCACTCACCTCGCTTAGAGTTAAGCCTAGGCCAGGGGAATATTGTTCTGTTATAACTATTGGAACAGAAAGATGATCTGCAGCTTTAATGAGGCGAATAGAATTATCAATAACTTGTTCTCGATTTGAGATCGCAGGCATTAATTTTTCTTGCTCATCAATAATTATCAAAGATGAAGATAATGCATTTAATATCATAATAATTTTTCTCAAATAAAATCATTGCTCTTGAATAAAAAAGAGCAAATCATGAATGGTAAAAGATTTTACACCTCAAGATTTAATAAAAATGGTGCTGTTAAATATTCAGCAAAAAAGACTGATTAAAAAATATTAATCAGTATTAAAATAACAAAAATAAGAAAATAAATCAAAGGTCTAAGACTTAGAACGTCTTTAAAATTACTAGAGAAATATTTATATGATTTGCTAAAGCTTTAGGCGAAGTAGTAATTAAGAAATTTCTCATATATCTCTGTGAGTTGCACCATATCTTTAAGAGATACGTTCTCATTTATTTGATGGATGGTTGCATTAGAAAGGCCCAATTCAACCACCGGACATACATTTTTAATAAAGCGAGCGTCTGAAGTTCCACCGGATGTTGAGAGGCTGGGTTGCATATTTGTGACCTCAAAAATTGAGCGAGTTAAGGTCTCAATCCACGGGCCAGGCTCAGTCACGAAGCAATCTGCACTCCGCTGAAACTTCAGCGAAAAATCAAGATCCTTATCAATAAGAGCTGTAGTAACTTGTCTCTGTATAAGAGCTTCAAGTTCGGCCGCTGTAAATGTATCATTGTAACGGATGTTAAAATGACAACGGGCTTCTGATGGGATGACATTCACCGTCTTATTGCCCACATCAACAGAAGTGATTTCCAAATGAGAGGGAAGAAAATGCGGCGTCCCCTCATCAAGTTCTTCTTTCTTAAGTTCAACTAAAGCAAGTGCAATACCATCAATCGGATTAGAAGCTAAATGTGGGTAAGCCACATGACCTTGTTTTCCTTTAACGGTTAGCCAGCCATTTAAAGATCCTCGTCTGCCAATTTTAATCGCTTCGCCTACAAAGCTTGGGTTTGTCGGCTCTCCAACAATGGCATGGGTTGGTTGAATGTTTTGTTCCTTAAGCCACTCAAGCATTTTAACTGTGCCGTTGATCGCAGGTCCTTCTTCATCACCAGTAATAAGAAATGAGATCGTCCCTTTAAAATTAGGATGTTTAATATGCTCTAGCGCAGCAGCTAAAAAACAGGCAATCCCTCCTTTCATATCAGCTGAGCCTCTGCCATATAATTTTCCATCATGGATCTCACCGGAAAACGGAGGATAGGTCCAAAGAGATAAATCTCCAGGGTCAACGACATCAGTATGCCCCGCAAACATCAAGTGAGGATGACCTGAACCGAATTGCGCATAAAGATTGTCAACATCAGCTGTTCCTTCTTCAGTAAAAGGAAGCCGCGTGCAAGAAAACCCCGCTTTTGATAGGTGAGTTTCAAGGTAAGTTAGCGCTCCGCCTTCAATAGGGGTAACGCTTTCACAAGCAATGAGTTCCTGAGTATATTTAATGGCTGTATCAGACATAGTTTTTGTTCTTCTAAAATTTATAATGTTAATGAATGAGGTGTTGGGCTTTGTTTATAATGATGCGGATAAAACCCTAATCATCACGTGGGTCAGGGCCATATTTATTCGGGTCAACCGGGCCATAGAGGCCAAGCTCGATTAAAAACCAAATGCCAACTGCTCCAAGCTCTAAACCAATCAGCCATCCCCAATCTTGCACCCAGGAAAGAGCGCCACCCCCAAACTCAAGCCCAGTATAAAATTGCACAGCCTTTAAAAGCGCTGGGCCATAGAAGAGAAACGCATAAAGCCCTGTTTTATTACGATCATGCAAGCGTTTCGTTAAAAGGGCGGCAAGAGAAAATATCAGCACGATAGACCAGATAAGGCCAACTATTCCGAGTTTTTGCGCAGTTTGTAGCAACTCACCAAATGGATCAGATGAAATTATGGTTGAGAAAGCAAACGGACTTGCAAAAGCTAAAACAATCAAACCAACCCAAAAAGTACGCCGTGTAATCCGGCCTTGAAAGCTAACAAACGGTGATATGATAGGCATAAAACAACTCTCTTAGTTAGAAAAAAATCAAAATAACCATAACCATAAATTATGAGGCTGCAAAGATATGAAGTGCAGGCCAATTCCTAACTGGAGTTCGACGCTAGTGATTTTGCTCTAAAATAGCAATTTTTTGCCAGATCTTGCGAGACAATGTGAGAGCTAATATTTCCACATCATTTACGGCATTCACTACGATCGGATCTTCCATGTTCTGAGAATAAAGTGCGGCGAGCTTAGCCGTTAAAGACAACATCTCAGAGCAATAATCCAAATAACGAACCATCTCAAATTGGTTCAGATCTTGTTTTGGCGAATTAGGGGTTGAGGTTCGGTCTGCAAGGAAAACACTTGGATCTTTGGTGAGCTGATGCATGTCAATCACATGAACAATAGAGCGCAGCTCATGCAAGTCTTTCAAAGCTTGTCGTCTTTTCAAGCGAGTTTCGGTTGATATCAAGAAAACCAAACCAAGACCAATTAACATAATGCTATTGACCCCCTGTTCGACCATCTGCACAAAGGAGCCAGCCTCAGTTGAAAATTTAGAAAAATTAATAAGCGTGCCGACATAAATAAAAACCAAAGTTCCCAACAAAAGAATAAGCCCAACAAAAAACCTCAACATCCAATGAGGTTTATTAAGCGCAAGACTCTTTGTTTTAACAGTACGAGAAATATCAATAAGCCCAAGACAAATTTCTTGAATGCCACGGTCTCGGAAACGATCATCAATGCGTTTTTCAAGCCGGATCAATGTTTTAATGATGCTGTCAGCATAGAGAACACGGTAGGAAGGAGCTTTGGATAAACGATCAGTAGAAGTCTCATCGGCCATTCAAATATCCTTTTCTTGTAAATCTTTAAATTTTACAGAGGCACGGTCTAGTAAGCATCAGTCATGTCAGCGCCATATGAATTAGGCCCCTTAGTTCCGCGCACAAAGACAAGCGCCAGAAACACAATTGTGAAAACCAAATTCAAAATATTACTAAAGCCAACAAAGCTTTTATTCTCAATCGGGTTGTCAGTAAAGCCGCCAAATGAAGCAAAGAAATATAGCATCAAGATAGCTAAATTTAGAAAACCATAAAATTTGCCTGAATACCCCAAGTCATGCATGCGTTTATAGCCAAGGGCAATGGTTGGCCAAAAGAAGAGGGCGTTCACGATCATGCTAAGGGATAACAATTTTAAAGTAGGAGCACCTTTAAAATCATTAACTGTCAGACCAAACGCTGGAATAAGCCAAAGAGAAATAGCTCCTCCTAAAAACAGAAGGAACAGTGAGCCTAAAATAAATATTTTACGTGAAATCCGGCCATCAAATTCCCAAAAAAGATGAGACATGGTCATATGGAAAAGCCCTTAAAAATAAAAACGCCAAATAAAAAATGGGTAAGAATAATCTTATACTTGCCTATCCTCACCCAAATAACTTAGCTGCGCAACAATTCATTGATAGAAGTTTTAGAGCGCGTTCTCTCATCCACACGTTTTACAATCACCGCGCAATATAGGTTTGGCCCTGGCTCTCCTGAAGGGAGTGGTTTTCCAGGCATTGTGCCAGAAACAACAACTGAATAAGGTGGCACTTCTCCATAGAAAACTTCACCAGTAGCCCGGTCAACAATTTTAGTCGAAGCGCCAATATATACGCCCATGGAAAGCACAGAGCCTTCACGAACAATCACACCTTCAGCAACTTCGGCACGCGCGCCAATAAAGCAGTTATCTTCAATGATAACCGGGCCAGCTTGCAAAGGCTCTAAAACCCCGCCAATTCCAGCACCACCTGAAAGGTGCACATTCTTACCAATTTGCGCACATGAACCAACAGTTGCCCATGTATCAATCATTGCGCCAGAGGCAACGTGAGCACCAAGATTAAGAAAAGAAGGCATAAGAACCACACCAGGTGCAACATAGGCAGATTTACGAACCACACAATTTGGTACAGCCCTAAACCCAGCTTTGCTAAATTCTTCAGCGCCCCAACCTTTAAACTTACTGTCAACCTTGTCCCACCAAGTTGAGCCATCAGGCCCACCAGAAATAACAGACATATCATTGAGGCGGAAAGAAAGGAGCACAGCCTTCTTCAACCACTGATGAACAGTCCAGTTGCCATCTGCTGATGGAGACGCAACCCGGCATTCACCGCTATCAAGGAGGTTAAGGGCAGTGTCCACGGCGACACGAATTTCACCCGTGGTTTCGCTGTTGACATCATCTCGATTATCAAAAGCGGTGTTAATTGTGGCTTCTAAACTAGCATGGCTCATAGTGTTGCTCTCTTAAAGTTTTGAATTATTAATTTTTGATAGACCATATTCATCATGGCATTTAGGCTCAGGACCTATTAATTTCATGGTTTCTGCGTGTCTCTTTTTTGATGAATGTTTGTGAAACTCGTGCAGAGCATAGCCAAAGCTATGGTCAAATGGGTTTTGCAAACAGGCGCAAAAAAGAGCCGCGCCCTTTAAAGGGTTGCTCAAAAGCGGTTCATCTACAGCAAAAAACAAGCTTGCTGGGGCAAAGGCCCCACTTGCACTTGTTTTATTAGTATCTAAACCGCTTTTGAGCAACAGAAACTCATGAAATTAATAGGTCCTGAGCCTAAGTCAATAGGGCAAAAAATAACCTTTGTTAATGAATATCAATTTACCCTATAAGAATAGATAAGAAAGCAAACAGACGATTTTGATGCGGAGAGCAATTTGAGTAAGAAAGCAAAAAACACTTCTAAGCCCGGAAAACCAATAAAAGACATTAAAAAACCCACTCAAATCCCCCATCATTCGCGCCGCATTGGCCAATTCAGATCTTCAAAAGAAGATATGCAGCTGGTCCAACAAGTCCCTGAGACGCCGCAAACAACCTCAAAAGCCTACAGTTTAGCCTTTGATGACCGCGAATTCATGACAAGGGAAGAACTCCGCCCCGTACGCTTGCAGCTTGAGTTATTAAAACCAGAAATGCTCATGCAAGAAGCAGGCATAGAATCAACCGTGGTTTTATTTGGTGGTGCTCGTATACCAGCTCCTGGTGAAGAACCCGGTGGTAAAACAAAAAAACAAAATGAAAATCTAAGCAAATACGCCAAATTTTATCAGGTCGCTCACGATTTTGCTGAGCTTTGCTCAAATGAGTCTGCCAAAACAGATCATTCTGAATTCGTTGTGTGCTCAGGCGGCGGCCCAGGAGTTATGGAAGCAGCCAACAAAGGCGCATCAGAAGTAGGCGCCCCCTCAATTGGTCTCAATATCGTACTCCCTCACGAGCAAGCGCCAAATATTTATGTAACCCCAGAGCTCAGCTTTCAGTTCCACTATTTTGCCATAAGAAAAATGCATTTTCTCATGCGTGCAAAAGCCATCACAGCTTTCCCAGGTGGATTTGGTACTATGGATGAGTTATTCGAAACCCTAACTCTCATTCAAACGAAACGTGTGGCCCCAATGCCCGTTATTTTATTCGCCGAAGAATTCTGGCGTAGCATTATAAATTTTGAGGCTCTGGCAGATGCTGGCACAATCAGTCCAGAAGATTTGGACTTATTTAAATTTGCTGAAACAGCTGAAGAAGGCTGGGATATCATTGCTGACTGGTGGAAGCTCAAATGAACCTAACTGATATGACAACTGCCGAGATTGTAATCACGGTGTTACAATGGGGCATCCCTCTAATATTAGCAATCACCCTGCATGAGGCAGGGCACGCTTATGCTGCAAAAAAATTAGGTGATCCAACAGCAGATAAAGAGGGAAGGGTCAGTTTAAATCCAGTCAAACATATTGACCCAATTGGAACAATCCTCATTCCAGCTCTTTTGTTTATTATGAAAGCACCGTTCCTTTTTGGATATGCCAAACCAGTTCCTGTGTCTTACAATCGATTAAATACATTACCCCGAGATATAGCCTTAGTCGCTTTTGCAGGCCCTTTAGCCAATGGCATCTTAATCGTGCTATCAGCACTGGCATTTAATCTGGTGCCTGTTATCCCAGATGTGGCACAAGAACCATTTGCAAAAATGTTAGCAATCTCAATTGGCGTTAATACAGTACTTGGTTGTTTTAATCTCATTCCCTTACCACCACTAGATGGCTCAAAAATATTAATGGTCATAGCCCCCAAGCCAATTGGGAAATTTATCTATGAGCTGGAACGATACGGCATGTTTCTTATTATCGGAATCTTGTTGTTAATGCCCTATATATCGCAAGTACTTGGATATAATCCGCTTGCTGTATTCTTCGCATCTGCAATAGAGAATGTTCTACATATCGTGGAGCCTCTCATGAAACTTCACTGCATTTCCATCCGGTCAGAAGCTTGCGGGAATTTGTTGCAGTAGAGTGAAAAGAAAAGGTAAGTTTCGTAGTTAAACAATCCGGATAATGTGAATTTTGATGAAGGTGCATAACCGATTTAGGTTATGAGACATGGCAGCAGTGCTGCCTGTTGCACAAGATCAGTCCGAACGGGGCGCAGCGAGTACGGAAAAACTGATCGCAAAGAATGCCGCACCTCGTAGGCTCTTGCACATTTTCTGTGCGAGGTATAGCCGTGAGAGAAAAAATAGGAATTTTAGTTATGTTGAAAAAGAAAACAGATGTTGAGCTCGCCGATATCGCTGCTGAGCTCATTAAAGAAATATCTCAAAAGCTAGATGTTGATATGAGCATCAAACTATGGGATGGACGCATCTTGCCGCTTGGCCCCAATGTAACAAGTGACCTGACACTTGTCATCGCTCACCCAGGGGTTATCGCCTCGCTTCTAAAAGGTCCGAGCTTAGACAAAATTATTCGTCACTATATTCATAAGAACCTGGATTTTGAAGGCGGCACCTTATTTGATATTGGCGAGCAAATTGTTTTCAATAAATCCCGCAAGCGTATTAAAGAAATTAGCAAAGGTACGTTCTTAAAGAAACTAGCCCCGTTCTTACTGGTCCCGTCTCTAAAACCAGAAGATAGTAGAGCTTATGATGGCAATTCATCTGGCAGCACTACAGAGAAGAAAGACGCTAAGAAATTCATTGAATTTCACTATGATGTCTCTAACGATTTTTACAAACTCTTCCTGGATGAACGCATGATTTATACCTGCGCTTATTTCACTGATTGGGATAACAGTCTGGATCAAGCTCAATTCGATAAGCTAGATATGATTTGTAAAAAGCTTCGCTTGAAAGAAGGTGAGACAATGCTCGATATTGGTTGTGGTTGGGGCGGGTTACTCATTCACGCAGCCGAGCATTACGGTGTCCAGGGGCATGGTGTAACTCTAGCCACTGAGCAATTTGAATATGCTAAAAAAGCGATTAAAGAAAAAGGCTTGGAGGATAAAATCACGATTGAATTAAAAGATTATCGTGACCTTGAGGGCAAGTTTGATAAAATCTCATCCATTGGCATGTATGAAGCCATCGGCATAGCACAAGTCCCAGAATATTTAAGAAAAGTACGTTCTCTATTAAAAGCTGAAGGCATTTTTCTCAATCATGGCATCACACGTAAAGGTAAGAAAAAGCAAACCAAATTTTCCTCGCGCCCTGAGCAAAAAGCTTTGCAAAAATATATCTTTCCAGGTGGTGAATTAGATGACCTCGGTAATACGATAAATAAAATGGAACAAGCCGGATTTGAAGTTCAGGATGTAGAAGGTTGGCGCATGCACTATCAGCTCACAACCAAACTATGGTGTGACCGACTAACCGCGAACAAAGATGCCGCAATAGAGATCATCGGCGAACAAACCTATCGTATTTGGGTGGTCTATTTAGCTGGATGCTCGCTTGCCTTCTTAAAAGGTTCAGCGCGGCTTTATCAAACTGTCGCCACACAAAACCCGAAAGGCATGCCAGTAACGCCGCAAACAAGAGAAGACCTTTATTAGGCTCGTTTTATTTGCGATAGTTCGTTGGCTTCTGATAACTTGTTGCTTGTGGGCGAAAAGAAGCTGGAACTTCGGCTCGAACAGAAGTCGTCACAGCCTCAATTTGAGGAGCAGCTTTTTCTAAAGCATGAGAAGAGGCAAAAGGCAGATATCCAAACGCTTTATAGCGTTGTCTCTTAAGAGTTTCAAAATGTCGATTATATTGCTGAGAGTTCTGTTGTTCCAAAGATAAAGAAGAGGCAACCTGTTCTGGTGTTTGTGGGTTGGACTCCGGCGCTGGGTAAGATGTCATTATATCAAAGCCGCGCTTACCCCATTGATAAGTAGGAACGGTAACGCGAGTGAGTAAGTTTGAACGCGGTCTAAAACTTGTAGACCTAAGCGAGCGTGCCCAAGCATAAAGGGTATCAGCTATGGTGAAGCGAGATGCTAGTAAAGGCGCTTCAATGCCATGCCAGGAAACAACAGCAAATCCAAGAGTTATAGGCAGAACCCAAATTAAAAGATCACCATAACTAATCCCAGGGTTTGTTTGCAAAACCAATTGGGCAATCGGCCAATGAAAAACAAAAATACCGTAAGAGTAATCCCCAAAACGATTGTAGAAATTCAAGATATAAGGCTTGAGTGAACCAAACCAAATGGCTGTGTAGGTAAGCGCTATAATACGAAACGGTTCCATATATGCAGTTGAGTTCGTATAAGCCGCAAAGCCGACCACCAAAAAGACACCAATTAAATTAATTGGCACTATTGGTCTGTAGGTGTAAAGCAAAACCCCAATCAGAAATGCAAATCCAAAACGAAACCCGTGCATTAAAAAGGGGATCTCAGCCCGCAATTGTGTGAAATAGCTAACATATAAGAAGGTAGCTATCGCCAAAGCTGACCAAATCCAAACAATACGATGGTGTAGCATACCAAACGAGGCAAGTAGACCTAATACGATGTAGGCGATGATTTCATATTTCAAAGTCCAAATTGAAACATTGACCTCTCCTCCAGCTGGTGCATTTTCAAAAAGTCCAGGCAAGGTCATATCGGAATATGAGAGAGCCGTGACGGGCACATAAGCCCATAACCGCCAATCATCATAATAAGCGGCAAAAGAAGCTGTTGTGAAAAAGGGACCAAATACAAAAGCGATTAGGAGAGAGGAAAAAATAAGTAAAGGACAAAGGCGAATGATGCGTGAAACAGTGAAGTGTAAAAAATTCGGGCGCTCGGTTAAAGAGGATGTAATCAAATAACCGCTTAGTCCGAAGAATATACATATTCCGCAATGGGACGCTTGAATGAGAATTCCCAAAGTACCTTCAGTTGAAGGATTAAATCCATATACAATCCAAAGGCAATGAGTTGCAGCAACTGTAAGGGCTGTGAGAAAGCGTAGTAGTCGAAAATTGTTTGGTCGTGCCTGATCACTCATTTCAGAAAATGCGTGATGAACATTCGTATCGTAAGACGAAGTTCTGCCGTGATATAAGTCAGAATACTGCACAAAAAAGACCCGATTACTCAATACTAAAAACGGCCTTCAACGGGCCATAAACGTTCCCAATTACGAGTACTACCTGAAAATCCTTTATATTTCGTTTGTTCAAGAAAGGTTTTTATTTCAGAACAAAAAACAACCTTCAAGGCACGAAGAAGGAGTGACGCTTCTTCAGCGTCAGGACATGGCAGCTTTGCTGCCCGGCGCAAGCGCCGCCCCTCGGAGGAGCCGCAGCGAAGCAACGGAATTGCCAGTGAGAGAAAATAGCGCGGATGCTATGTGGGCATCTGAAGCGCAACAAAAGAGTAATAGCCGTGAGAGAAAATAAAACAGCCGGCCAATAATTGGCCAGCTGTAAAAATTATATATGATGAATGAGCCTATCTCCTTCGAGGAGGTCGAAGAAGCTGAGGCTGTAATTCAGGCTGAATGTACAAGAGATATCGTTCGTTAAGTGAGGAGAGGAAAGAGCTAAAGCACCTAAGCAAAGCTAAAAACGTTTGGGGTAAAAGGTGCTGTATCATGGTATCACTCCATTTTATTGGATAATCGATCGCTGATACGAGACGAAACTTCACGATGATTGTGAGCTTGAGCACGCATCATAGAAGGACGAAGGATTGATTTGGCACCGGACAATCCAGTAGGAAATTGAGAAAAATGAGGTCGGAACGATTGTCTTGTTTTCAGTTTAACAACCGGCTCTGAAATATGTATCAAAGCATTTCTCACCATTTTTTCCAACTCCTCGAATTTAGAAATATTGTTAAGCAATCAAGTGATCACTCATCTAAAATGGACTGGCCGGTGAAGCCGTTTAAACGCAATACGTAAGCGAAACGCCATCACCACATCCGGTATCAGGCGCAGTCAGGTCACATGATCGAACCTGCATATAAGGGTGGGCTGATTTAGTTAAGAAAAGTTTAATAGGTGCGGAATATCAAAAAACTGTAACAAACCAAAAGCACTTATCCACACCCATTCATGGGTTTGTAAGAAAAAAGAAACTCAGCCTCTTTCGGAAAAGGAGGCATAGCACTATGCGGATGCTTAGTGGACATCTCAAGCAAAGAAAAGTAGCCCTCA
>BAABWY010000011.1 GCA_040367435.1 Hyphomicrobiales bacterium 4NK60-0047b
GCACACCAGACCTCATCACACATCTCGACATGATTATCTGGATGACTTTTATTGGATGCTTAAATGAAAAAGAATGCCCAGAAGTTAAACAAATCGATTACAAACTCATGCCCAATGCATATTGGACAAACGAAGCTAAGAACGACATAGCTGAACTATGGGAGTTTCATAAAAAACAACAAACGCCCTATCATGGATATGTAGATGTTGCCCTGATATTTAGAACAATAAAACAAAGAGGAGAAAAAGCCTTATCAATAACCATTGAGAAAAAAGAAGAAGGACCGTTTAAATGGCCGGTTATGCGAACTAACTTTTATGTAGAATGAAAGCTAATAAATGACGCATTAATCTTAGAACGCATACATCACGGTCTTACTAAACTGTAAAACAGCTAAATTTTTTCAATTTCTGCTTTCAGAACTATTGTGGACTTATTAACCCATCCAACTCTGACTCTGCTATGTGCCAAGGGGAGACTTTCTCAATTTTTTTGGTAGTGTGATTGTGAAAAACATGCAGTGATATTTAAAAACGTATTTCTGATCTAAACTGCAATGTCTGCAAACAACCCCATTTAAGAAGTTAAGATTGTCAAAAAATGTTACAAAATGGGGTATTCAGTAACAGATTTTGCAGATAAATCCTTTTGTTTTGAGTTTATCTAAAACAATCTTCGTTTTAAGAACAACTATTCAGCTAAGTAAACATCACCAATAACTTCATTATAAACAGCTGGTGTTTGTTTATGCCCAACGCTTTTTGCTAGTTTACGAACTTCAAACTTTACCAATCTAGCAAGACGAGAGAGCTCCAATCCTTCTCGTTTAACCATAGGCAAAAATGTACGAGTAAATACTGAGTTTGGATTACTATCATCATCACTTAAACGATCAAGAGCTTCCTGTCCGGCTCCTGCTGAGAATAAAACCAGTGTTCCTTCAGGTGGATCCATTGGCGCAAGACCACGAGTACCGCCAACTGAGCGGCCTCGACTATTTTTATAAGGGTTATTGCGGCAAGCATCCAAAACGAGAAGGGATAATCTGGCACCCTTTTTACGAAACATATCTGATATTGTATCAACCCTCAAAGATTCCGATTTTAACAGATCTTCGTTTGCATCACTGATTGTTGGTATGTCAGTCGGCAATAAGTAATTTTGCCCCTCTATACGAACACCATGACCTGCAAAGAAGAACATGACTTCATCACCGGGCTCTATTTTATTGGCTAATTTCGTGAGTTGCACATTCATATCACGACGTTTTAGATTAAACCCACGCATAACATCGAACCCTAATGAGGTAAATGTTACAGCTGTTGAACGGGCATCACTTTGTGCTTTTTTCAGTTGAGAATATTCTGGAAGATTATCATAGTTATCATTGCCAATTACAAGAGCTAAGCGTTTGCCAGTTCTATTAGAGATTTTTGTTTTTTTATCTGCATTTATGATATCCATATTATCTTTTTGTTTTGCAATATCACTAGATAGTAATTGGGCTAAAGCCAGCTTGAAATCCTTATTATTGGGATCAAGAGACAGAGCTTTCTTTAGATCAGAAATTGCATCATTCCGTCGACCAAGTGATACAAAAACAGTACCACGGTTCTTATAAGCCTCTGCATAATTAGAGTTAATAGATATGGCTTTATCAAGATCTTTGAGCGATCTATTAAATAAGCCTTTTTTATTATACGCATAACCACGGTGATTATAAGGATTTGCAATATTTGGAACCAAACGAATAGCATTATCAAGATCAATGATTGCCCTATCAAATAACTTCTTTTCATTATAGGCTTTACCCCGATTATTATAGGCTTCAGCATATTTTGGATTCAATCGAATGGCTTGATCATAATTTGCTATGGCTTTATCAAATAATTTTTTTCGATAAAAGGCAAAACCCCGATTACCATAGGCAATAGCATCTTTCGGTTTTAGATGTATGACGCGGTCAAAATCAGCAATTGCATTATCGTAGATTTTTTTGTTCAAGTATGCATAGCCACGGGTATTAAGAGCATTAGTATCTTTCGGGTTCAATCGAATGACTTGATCAAAATCAGCTATGGCTTTATCGAATAGCTTCTTGCCAATATAGGCTTTACCCCGATTATTATAGGCTTCAGCATATTTTGGATTCAATCGAATGGCTTGATCATAATTTGCTATGGCCTGATCGAATAGGCCTTTGTTCAAATATGCACGGCCACGATTCATATAGGCAAAAATGAATTTTGGATTTAATCTAATAGCCTCATTAAAATCTATTATCGCCTTATCGTATTCACCTTTGCTCCTATATATATACCCCCTATAGTTATAGGAAGCGGCATATTTGGGGTTTAACTGAATGGCTTGGTTGAAATCTGCAATTGCTTTATCGTTGATCTTTAAATTCATATATGTAAAGCCACGATTGTGATAAGCGTCAGCATCTTTAGGCTTTAATTGAATAACATAATTATAATCAGCAAGGGCCTTATCAAATAACTTTTTATTATTATAGGCGAAGGCTCGAAGAAAATAAGCATAATGAAATTTTGGTTTTAATCGAATGGCTTGATCAAACTGAACTATCGCTTTATCAAATAACTTCTTTTGAAAATAGCTAAAACCTAGTTGATAATAAGCATCTGCAAATTTTGGATTTAATTGAATGGTATGGTCTAAGTCCGCTATAGCCTTATCAAATGAGTTCTTTCTAGCATAGGTCAAACCACGACGATAATAAGCGTCAGCATCTTTAGGTTTTAACCGAATGGCTTCGTTATAATCTGCTATCGCTTTATCAAATAACCTCTTTGTATAATAAGCAGTACCTCGATTAAAATAGATTATAGCCAAGCTGCCATTGGAGACCTGCTTCCCTGATAATCTTTTAGTTTTTATGATACGCGAGCAAGCTTCAATTTGATCCTCTCCTGATTGCTTCCAGCAGCTAGATTTTTCTGCGGATGCTGGTGAATTGGCAAATAAAAGAAACAAAGGCAATAAGAAAATTAGGCGCATTTAGAAACATCCCCCAAAGACTATTCTGAATTATTTTCATAATACAACGATTATCATTCTTGAGAAATTAAATATATGTAATGAGAAAAAGGCCTCATGTTACAAAAGGGGTATTTTGTAACATTTCTCGACATTTCAAAAATCTGGCGCAAATAAAACCAATGGGTTAGCTCTATTGCTATTTGCAAAAAATGATACAATACTCCTAGCGAATTGTAACATCCAATGGTTTTAGGCCTCGCTTATTGTTAAAATAGTCCGGTTACAGACATATATCCGAAGCTCTTTAGGCATGAAAAGCATCTTCACAAGAATAGGCTTATTTATAAAAATGTTGAGGTCATTCGGTGTAACTGGGATCATCACGATCTTCCGAGTTGGGTCAAAAGCACGCTTTCTTATAAGATGATAATTTTGTCTGTAATTTCGACATGAACTGCCATAATCGATAGAGGCTAATTTGATATCTTTAGCAAAGTTTAAAATGACACGTAAAACCCAAAAATTTAAACAAGACTAAGCTTGTGCCTAAACTTGCTTTAAATCCAGGATTTTATCCACAATTTAAAACTAGATATTTTAGTTCAAAAATTGCGCTACCTATTTGCCACCTTAGAGATGAAAATTGCCATTTCTCTCAAATGTGAATTTAATATAATTACTTGATTTTATTGGATAAAAAGTGGCGATCCCACGAGGATTCGAACCTCGGACCTACTGCTTAGAAGGCAGTTGCTCTATCCAGCTGAGCTATGGGACCTATTTATCTGCCCTTCAGGTTGCCCACTAAGCAACCGGGCTGTTTTATCTGCCCTTCAGGTTGCCCACTAGCAACCGGGCTGTTTCAAATGCCCTTCGGGTTGACATTTCTGCCCTTCAGATACCCGCTAAGCATCCGCGCTTTTTTGGTTTGCGCTTCAGATGCCCACTAAGCATCCGCGCTTTTTTGGTTTGCGCTTCAGATGACCACTAAGCATCCGCGCTATATATACGTTTTGATGCGTTTATTCGCAACAAGAAATTCATGTATTGGAGCTATTTATTAAGGCTAGTTAGTGTGTCCATGTACCGATGCGGCCGTAACGAAAATTATCAGCGTAAGTGCGTGGACGATGCTTTCTGGATTGCTCTTCCATGACTTCAAAAGGAATACCATGACGCTTGCAATAGTCAATTGCGTCCACTTGACTTTCAAAGTTTAGCTTGATTTGTGATTTCATGTCTGATGAGCTGCAATAGCCCATTACATGATCAAAACTTTTAGGAGATTCAGGGGCATATTCTAACCGCCACATCTTAGTGGAGCCTATGCCAGACTGCATTGCATTCTTGCTTGGACGATAAATGCGTGCGACCATTATATTTCCTTAATGTCGTTCAGCTTTTCTGTGCTGTTTCTTAATATGCGCTTCAGGTTTCCCAATTAAAACCGCGCTGAACTCCGCTCAGGCTGAACTTACTTAGCAATTTAACTACGATTTCATCTCATTTGAAATGATAAAATCGTGGTCGGGGCAGCAAGATTCGAACTCGCGACCCCTGGTTCCCAAAACCAGTGCTCTACCAGGCTGAGCTATACCCCGCAATTGCTGAGAGGCATTGATTACCTTTAATTTTAAGGTTCGGCAAGCCTTATTTTATCAATAAATGAAAAATATTCATAAAAAGATAAAATCTGCACAACTATATCAGGATACACCCTAAAATTGGTGATAAAACTTATGTAACAGGTGCCTTATTTATTAAATTAAGCCAGTCTTTAACCCAAATTACAAGTTTTAAACTTGTCGCAGCCCCCTTATCCATTGATGATTTTACACAATAAAAAACGGGGCGCGCTTGCACCCCGCAATCTATATTCTAAACCGCAAAGCTGATTTAGCTACAAAACATTCTCATTCTCAAACTAATGTGAGAAAGGAAGATTTGTTGGTGCACCATCTGGTTTTAATTCAGCTGCCATCAGACCTTTTGATCCATAACCATAACGAACCATAACAGTCTGACCTGGACGAAGCTCTGCAAATCCGAAACGACGTAGAGTTTCCATATGTACAAAAATATCTTCTGTACCTTCACCTCTGGTCAAAAATCCAAATCCACGAACTCTATTGAACCATTTAACTGCTGCACGCTCGAAATCGCTTTCAGGAACAACTGTTACATGAGTTCTTTGTGGTAATTGTGATGGATGTACTGCTGTTGATTCATCCATGCTTACAATGCGAAATGCCTGCAAACCTTTAGGACGATCCAGAACTTCTACAACCACTCGTGCTCCTTCATAAGCAGTTTGGAAACCACCTGCCCTTAGGCAAGTTACGTGCAAAAGCACGTCTTCCATTGCTGAATTATCTGGCACAATAAAACCGTAACCCTTTGAAGCATCAAACCATTTAATTGCTCCTGCTACCTCAATAACATCAAGCGCTCCATCTTCATCGAGCTGCGTGATTTCTTCTTCGGTAACTGGCGATATTTTCGCCGCCATGCCGCTTACCCCCGCTAATAACTAATTAACAACAAGATCTGACGCATCTTCTTAAACGCTGCACTTCTTCATCATTCGAATGGATGTTTTTTGAAAATCTTTGTTTGATTTTCTATCAAACTATTCAACTTGAAAGAGGCTGTCGTTCAGACCCTTTAAATGAAGCTCGTCAAACCATTTCTAGCAACTTGAAAATAGCATTAACTATGAAAGAGACCAGCAGAAAATTTGCTGTTACCTGCGTTCTCCACATTCAAATATTGCAAAATGGCGATAATCTTTTTGCTGAAAGCACTGTTTTCAAAGCAAAAAATCAGCAACCGAGATGAGCTTTTTAAAGAGTAAAAAAACTCTTAATAAAATTTTGATTTTTTATCTCTTGGTCGTTTTTTATCTTTTTTTCCATGAATCCCTTTAAATTTTGACGAATCACTCAATTATTCACAATTTTCTCCTTGTAATGTCTTATGGTGTTTTTGGTTTTAAATTTTAAGGATTTAAGAATTTATGCGCTATTTACATACTATGGTTCGAGTTACTGATATTGAGCAATCACTCGATTTTTATTGCAATAAATTAGGGCTTGTTGAAATTCGCCGGAAAGACTCGCAAGCGGGACGTTTTACTCTAATTTTCCTAGCGGCACCTGGAGATGAGACAGCGCAAATTGAGCTCACTTACAATTGGGATCCTGAGCCTTATGATGAAGGACGTAATTTTGGTCATTTAGCTTATGAAGTCGATAATATCTATGACACGTGCCAGAAGTTGATGGATCTGGGCGTTCTAATTAACCGCCCCCCCAGGGATGGTCGTATGGCCTTTATCCGCTCACCTGATAATATTTCCATTGAACTTTTGCAAAAGGGCACTTCTTTACAAAAACAAGAGCCTTGGGCTTCTATGGAGAATAGCGGCACATGGTGAGTTCTTAGTTAAAACAATAAAGCCTCTTAAATAAATTAAGAGGCTTTATTTATATTTATTTTTGGCTCTGGTTGAGTTTATGCAGCTCGTACTTTTTCTAAGAAACCATCAATAATCCCTTTAAGACTATCCGCCTCTGATTTTACTGATTGTGATGAGCTTAAAACTTCATTTGCAGATTCTTCTGTGTTCTTCACAGACTCTGTAACCACTTTTAAGTTCTCAGTGACATCTCTTGTCTTATCTGCTGTTGAGAGCACATTGCGAGAGATTTCTGTAGTCGCAGCTCCTTGCTCTTCTATTGCGCTTGCAATAGCTGAAGTAAACTCATTGATTTCAGAAATTTTATTTGCAACCGATTTAATAGCAGCTACAGAACCAGAGGTCTCTGTTTGGATATTTGCAATTTGTGTTGAGATTTCTTCAGTCGCTTTTGCCGTTTGTGTGGCAAGTCCTTTAACCTCAGCTGCCACAACAGCAAACCCTTTACCTGCATCCCCTGCTCTTGCTGCTTCAATTGTGGCATTGAGAGCCAGGAGATTGGTTTGTTCAGCAATTTCCTGAATGATGTTTATTATCTCACCAATTTTCTCAGCTGCATGTGTCAGGCTTGAAACTTTCTCGTCTGTCTGCCTGGCTTCATCTGTTGCAACATTTACAAGCTCTTTGGTTTTCACCACCTGATGCTCAATTTCACCAATGGCTGAATTCATTTCTTCACCAGCTGAAGACGCTGCACTTACATACTCTAGAGCTTCTTCAGTTGAAGAGCCCATAATTCTGGTTTGTTCTGCGCTTTCATTTGAGCTTTCTCTCATTGTGTTGGCACATGATTGCATTTGCTCTGAATTTTGCGAAACAGTAATCAGCGATTGAACAACTTCACTTTGGAATTGTTCAATATACTGCTCAATCACACCTTGGCGTGAGCGTTGTTTTTCTTCTTTTAATGCATTATCTTTTTGCAAACGCTCACGTTCAATTGCGCTTTCCTTGAAAGTTAAGACCGTTTTGGCAATGTCACCAATTTCATCTGCTCTGTTGGTACCTGAGATTTTTATGTCGTTATTACCGCTGGCCAGACTTTCCATGTCTTTTAATATTTTGGCAATCGGTGTGGTTATAGATTTTGAAACGAAGTAACCAGCAAGAGCCATTATCGCCATCAAGATAACTGAGATTAGGATAATTTCATTCCTCATCGCGACAATTGGCACCTCAACTTCATCTACAGCTTCTACAGCCATCACAGCCCATGATGTGCCCCGATATTTGAAAGGCTCCGCCACAATTTCCATATTGGTATTTCTATATGTATCTGACTGGGTAATGCCTTCTTTGCCTGCTATGGCTTTTCTTATTGCCTCGTTATCGACACGTGTTTTCAAAATATCATTATCTGTAGTGAATTTTGAATCGTTGCGCAGTAGAAAATCAGACCCAACAATCACCGCTTCACCAGATTTACCTAAACCTGTGCTTTTTTCCATGACTTTGTTGATCCGATCAATCGGCATTTGAAAAACTAGCGCCCCGATTGTGGTACCATTATCAATGATTGGGATAGACATAAAACTAGCGGGGGCTCCATGCGACGGAGCATATGGTTTGAAATCAAAGAAACTAATTTCGGAACCTTTCATTGCTGCACGATATGCGTTTCCTAAGTCTGATCCTTTATATTTCCCGTTGTTCAGATTGGTCGCATAATCAAGTTCTTTGAAAACTGAGTAGACTAAATCCCCTTTTTTATTAATCAGGAAGATATCGTAATATCCCCGACTTTCCAGTAGGCTACGAAACTTTCCATGATGGAATTTATGTATTGCATCATAAGCCGTTCCATCGTTGGCAGAAATGAGTTTTTCTTTTTGACCTAGAGGATGCGGGTTTTTTTCGATATATGTTTCTTGTAAAGTCTTTGTTTTATCCCCCTCTATGGTCTGCCAAGCCGCATCGAATGCTTTTAATGCACTAATTGTTTCTTTTGATGTCGCTTCAACCTTTAGATCTTCTTCAATCGTTGCTAAATAATTTTTCAGCTCATCTGTTTTTGCTTCAAGCACTGCTGCAAAGTTTTTCTCGATTAAATTATAAGTCATTTGTTTTGCTGTGAAGTAGCTGATGCTACCAATCACGATTGCCATAACAAAAGCTGCCCCTGTTATGACAACCGGCAATTTGGTTGCCAAACGGATTTTATTCATTGCGCTAAACATTTAATTTCCCCACTGTCTTTCGACCTTGATTTTGCTCTGGTGACAGAAGCAAATGATCCCTCTCAAGTCCGAAAGTAATGCGTGAACTGTTAATGTTGCGTTGCCACACTATTGGTACAAAAGTGCAAAAATATACTATTATAAGTTTTTAAACCGCTATTTTTGCCTGAATTTTAGGCAATTATTCGGTACCATTTAGTATCAACGTGTGGAGTATCGGCATATGGAATTCGTTGACCTACAATGGCAAATTGAGAGAAGTAATGTGGGTTTTTTATTTGCTTGTTTTTTTCGTAATGAAAAAAGCTGCAAATCCCGAGATAAATATGATGAATAACCCCAATAAACTCCATTTATCGGGATAGGTATTAAATATAAAAATGCCATATGCAGTTGCGGCCAGAAGCTGGGTATAAATCAGAGGGGCTAGTTTGCTGGCATCTTCTCTTTGATTGGCTATGATCAGTAGTAGGTTTCCAACTGCCGATGCCACCGCACTTAAAAGAACTAAGAGGGTAATATCTAGGCTAAATTCTGGAATTGATTGCACTCCAACGGGTGTGAGTAGAAGGCTACCAACTAGTAACTGCGATAAGAGAAGTTGTTTTGAGCTTGCTTGCTCTGCCAGCCACTTGCTTGATATTAAGAAGCACCCATAAAATAGACCGGCTAAAAAAGCGAAGCCAATTCCAGCTGATAAATTCGCTGCTGGTTTCACAACCATTAATACACCGCAGAAACCAATGAATAATAAGAGTGTTCGGCTTTTATTGATGGCTTCTCCAAGGAACAGAGCTGAGCCAAAATAAGAAACGATTGGACCAATGAAGAATGCGGCAAATACATTTGATATAGGTTCCGTTGAGAGTGCCGTTAAAATTGAAAGTATGCCACCTGTAACAAAGCTTCCGCGCAACCAGATACGCCAATCAAGTAATAATTGTAAATTAAGGCTTTTGCCGGCCATTATAATTAAGAGTAGACAGGCCCCCAATAGGAACCTGCTCCACGCGATGAAATATGGCTCTGTCGCATAGAAATTGCTTAGCAGTTTTCCTGCTGCATCTCCTAGTGGAATGCAAAGCATTCCTAAAACCATGATTATCGCTGATTTCAGCATTATTGGTTTTTATACTCTCAGATCAATATTAGAAATCGTTATTTGTTACGATGCCTAACAGGTCTGTTTCATTTTTTGGAATTTTCATATTTAGTGTGAGAATTGTTATCTTAAGGGATTAGAGATAACTCATTTTTCCCTAAAGCTAACACTCCTACCAATATGCCTAAAACACTTATGCTCTGGCAACAGCTGAAAATGGAACCAGTTTCTTTAACTCTTCGTCCCACAAAGACAATTTCGCGTATTTCAAGCTTTCACGAATGGTTAGATAATTTATCTTTTTTAATTCTGGCTCATCATCAACACATTCTTGCAAGCGATAGTTTGGTATTGAACTACACAAATGATGAACGTGATGAATGCCAATATTACCCGTGAACCATTGTAGAACTTTTGGCAAAGCATAATAAGAGCTGCCATACAGCGCTGCTGTTTTACGATCCCAATGTTCACTATTTTCCCAGTGGGTGTCTTCAAATTGATGCTGAATATAAAATAACCAAACTCCAATTGAGCTTGCGACCAACGAAACAGGTATTGCCAACATTAAGAACGGTAGCCAACCGATATACCAAATTATGGCCCCATAAAAGATCGCCATAGAGAGGTTTAACCCCATAACACTGCCCCACATTTGCAATGATGGTTTTGAGAATGATAAAGGCCAACGCTGTAAAATTGCAAAATGAACAGGCCCACCAACAAGCATGAGGAAAAATGGGTTTCTATAGATTCTATAGCCAAGGCGCTTGATTTTTGACAGGGCGTTATATTCTTTGACGGTAAGCGTATCTATGTCGCCATAACCACGTTTATCTAAATTGGCAGACCCTGCGTGATGAAGCGCATGGAGACGACGCCAATAAGCATAAGGTGTGATTGTAAAAACAGATAGACACCGGCCGACCCAATCATTGGCGCTGTTGTTGTTATAAAACGAGCCATGGCCGCAATCATGCTGAATGATGAAGAGGCGCAAAACTAAACCAGCGGTTGGTAAAGCCAGTAAAAGTGTGAGCCAATAGCCGACATGAATGAGGCTTTGATACATGGCTAAACAAGACCCAATGAACAAGGCTACTGTGGTGATAAGCTGAAAATTAGCCCGTGCTGAGCTTGACTCTCTATAGTTTAGACAATGCTTTGCCAGCTGCTGGACTTGATCAGTCATTTTTGGCACCCTCTATAATTTTTTTAAACCCGTATCTTATTTTGGTTTATTTTCTTTCAGTTGGTGCCATATAAGTGGCAGATGGTCAAGTTTGAGAACCAAAACTATGTTCACAATCCCATCATATTTTTTTATCTTTGTATGAGTTTCTCTTCTTTAAAAGAGAACATTTTTCAAGGTTATTTGAAGTTGTTTATAAACTCTCAAAGCATAAAAACTGTTTTACTCTAGAACATATCACATTGTGTTGAGCTAAAAGACATGTTCTATCTTTTTGTTTATGCGTGTCTTTCTTGTTGCTTCAGATGCCCATAAAGCATCCGCAATTGCACAAAACCGGTACCCACTTTTGTGCGACACGCACTAACTATTTGGCAAATAGATTTAAAGGAATGAGGTCTTGTTGGAATAATAGCAATAGTGCTGAAATTGTAACAAATGAAATGACCGTACTAATCAAGATGCTATTCGATGTACCATCTACATATGTTTTATAATCCGATGCCATGACAAACACATTCGATGCTGTTGGCAGTGCCGCCATCAATACAGCCACTCCCATCCAGGTTTTATCGAAACCACCTATGTAACTAAGAATAAGGAAGGTCAAGATTGGATGAATGACAATTTTTGCAAGAATAATGATTGAAAATTCCATCTTAAATCTAAGAGCTGGTTGTTGAGCGACCGTTACACCCAGCGCAAACAATGCACATGGCCCGGCTGCTCGCTCTAACATTGTTAGTAGTTTATCTAAAGGAATTGGCATTGGAATATCGCCAACAAGAAATAGCCCTCCTGCCATTGTGGCTAAAAGAAAGGGATGTAGAAAAACCTTAAGCATGATCTTTTTGATCAATTCCCTTATTTTCACCGGGCCATCATTATCTAAGGCGTTAAATAAAGGAACAAGTACGAATTGAAGAGTGTTATCAAAACAAAAAACAAGAATGGCCGGAATTGCGGCTTCTGTTCCAAATATGCCAAGACAAAGTGGTAGGCCTATGTAACCGATATTACCATAACTCGCGGCAGCACCTTGAATGCCCATTTTGGTTAAAGACGCTTGATAGACTAGGCGCATTGTTATTGCTGTTAGCGCGAAAATTATGAAGGTGCTTAAGGTCGTGCCCATAAAGAAGGGTAAATTTAGCAACCCTTCTGGCGGCGCTTTTCTTATGATTTGAAAAATCAATGGTGGCAGGGCGGCATAAATAATGAAGCGGTTGAGCCATAACAGGCTGTTTTCCTCATGCCTGAAAATTTTTCCACCAATGTAGCCTAAAATGATCAAACCAAAGAAAGGGACGATGTTATTTAAGAGACCTGCCATATCACTTTTACGCCTTGTTCATTCTTCTTGTTTTTAACGTTGCTTAATGTGACTGAAATTCTTTGATTTGAAAAATCGGATGCAAACTTGAAAGCCTGATTAAAACTATGACTTCCTAGCCTTTAGTATAGTTTTTATTTATACGCATGGGTTTTCGAGTGTAAAGGGTTTTTAGTGTTTCACTCATGAAATAGATTTATTAAGGTGAATGTGTTTCAAGGAAGCCTAATCCAAAACTTAAGGAATTTAAAATGGGTCGTCAGGATATCATCTCAAAACTCGGTCTCATCCGTCATGAGGAGGGGGGATGGTTTAAAGAGACGTTTCGCTCACCCGAAGAAATTGACTGTCCAGACAGAGAGGGGGGGAAGCGTTCTCTTCTTACAACCATCCACTATATGCTTGACCTGGAAAAACCACATGGTCTTCTTCACCGGAATAAATCACCGATTATTCACTTTTACGAAGGGGGCGGGCTGTTACGCTATATCACAGTTTCACCTGATGGAGAGTTGAATGAGACGCTTTTGGGAGATAACCATGAACGACAGCTAACTGTTCCTGGTGGCTATTGGAAAGCCAGTGAATTACTCTCAGGAGACTATGGCTTGGTTGGTGAGGCTGTTAGCCCTGGATTTGATTATCGTGATTGGGAAATAGCAAACGAGCGTGAGATCCTTGAACTCTTCCCTGAACATGCCGAAACTCTACGGCCATTTCTACCAAAAGAGTAAAATTACAAACTTTATAATATTTGGGAAAGAACTGCTAAACAGCTTTTTGAAAGTGGCACACTCTTTTAGGAAAGTGGCACCCCCTAGGAGAATCGAACTCCTGTTTCAAGAATGAAAATCTTGCGTCCTAACCACTAGACGAAGGGGGCTTAAAGATCTGAAGAAACTGCTATAAAAAAGTTTTACCAGCTTTGCAAGCATTGTTTTACAAAAAGACCACTTTTTTATGATTTTTTTGAGTTTTACACTTTGTAAAAATGTAAATATTAAAACGACTTCACTGGCTTTGCCGCATCTTCAATTGTTAATTCAATGGTTTCACGGCCATTCCAACTATTGCGTCGCAACTGTCCCACTATATGCAATGGTTCTCCTGCCCGGTCAAGCAACAACTCACCTAATTCTGTGTTTGCCACACGAAATGCAATGGCGTTGATCCTGGATTGGTCACTTGCTTCCAATGTGCATTTAACGTGATTGTCACCAACCACTTTGGAAAACTTCACTCGATGAGAGGGCAACACAAAGCGCGGCGTTGGATTTCCGGCACCAAAGGGGCCTGCCCGCTCTAATTGATCCATAAAATTAGGCGAAACCCCATTGGCTGTCAGGGCGCCGTCTATATCAAGTCCCATTTTAGCGCGCTCGGTCGTCACGGCATTGCCGAGTTGCTCTGCGAAATAAGCTTCGACTTCTGCTAATCTCTCAGTTTCCAAGGTGAGGCCTGCTGCCATGGCATGGCCGCCTCCTTTTAAGATCATCCCGTCATCTTTGGCTTTTTGAACAACGCGGCCAATATCAACGCTTGAAATTGAGCGCAGCGAGCCTGTGGCTGTTTTTGACTTTTCATCCATGCTGAGGACACAAGAGGGCCTGCGAAACTTTTCAGTTAAACGGCTTGCTACTAGACCGACCAAGCCCTTGTGCCAGTCTTTAGAGCCCGTGAAAATAATCGGCATATCCGGGGTCTCATCAATGAGATCCCCTACTCTTGTTGTGGCTTCCTCTAAAGTAACCTTTTCCATTTCTTTGCGTTCATCGTTCAGCTTGTTGAGCAAAGCGGCGATACGGTCTGCCTCAATATCATCTTGCTCAGATAATAGCTTTGCGCCGAGCTCTGATGAGCCGATCCGCCCGCCGGCATTGATACGGGGGCCAAGTAGAAACCCTAGATGATAAGGAGTGGGCGCTGTGGTTAGCCCTGCTGCGTCTCCTAAAGCTCTGAGGCCAACATTATGACGTTTATGCATAACTTGGAGGCCTTTAGCTACAAACGCTCTGTTCAAGCCTTTGAGGGGCACGACATCGCAAATGGTAGAAAGAGCAACAAGGTCAAGATAGGACATCAAATCAGGGGGACTTAGTCCCTCATTTTTATAAAATTCCTCTTGTGATAGCACTCTCTTCGTAGCGACCAGCAGCATGAAGACAACGCCGCCGGCACATAGATGACCAAGATCTGACAGGTCATCTTGCCGATTTGGATTGATAACTGCTGTCACATCCGGCAGGGTTTCTCCCGCCAGGTGATGGTCGACGACAATCACATCGATATTTCTTTTTGTCGCTTCTGCTAAAGCTTCATGGCTAACGGTGCCGCAGTCTACTGTGACGATTAACTCAGCCCCATTATCAACCAGACTGTTAATGGCATCTGGGTTTGGGCCATAGCCTTCAAAGATACGGTCGGGGATGTAGATTTGCGGCTCGACTAAACCATGAGCATTGAGGAACAGTTTCATCAACGCACTGGAGACCGCTCCATCCACGTCATAGTCACCAAAGATCGCTACTTTTTGTTTTTTCTTAATTGCTTCGGCTAAGCGATTGGCCCCCACTTCCACATGCTGCATGGTGTATGGATCAGGCATGAATTCTTTTAAAGACGGGTTCAACCAATTTTCAACGCTATCTATCGTGGCGCCTCTGGCTGCCAAAACACGGCCTAATATTTCTGGAATACCGGCAATTTGTGAAAGAGCCAACCCTTGATTGCGCCCAGCTTCATCAAGGCGCTCACGCCAGATCAACCCCTTGGCTGATTTGGTAATGCCGAGGAAACCCGCTTCTTCTAAATTTTCAGCTAATGCTTTAGCCATTTTTGATCTCTCTGTTCTTTCTCACGGGCTATTCCACTGCTATCGCAGTGGGCCCTCCGAGGGGCTGCGCTTCCGCCGGACAGCAAAGCTGTCATGTCCTGACGCCGAAGTGGCGTCACTCCTTCTTCTGTCCGCAAGTTTATACTTTACTCTAACGGCTCATTCGAAAGCTTAAATGTTTTATTGGCTAAGAGCATAACTCATTCGATTGAGAGGGCAATAGGGGAGTGAAATAGAGTGTTTATAACTCTTTTCCTATATTCTTGAAGCTCGTGCGTTCCGCTCAAGAGTGAATTTGGTTTTTGCGGGAAAGGAACGCTCTTTTGGGCTGCATTATGAAGAAGGGAGTGCTCTTTTTCAGAGCACGGACATGGCGCTGCTAAGCGCCCGGCGCTTAGCGCCGCCCGTCGGAGGGCTTTTCGCTTCTTCAGCGAAAAAATAGCCCGTGAGACAGAAAAAAGCGTTTTTACGCTTCGCCGTTTACTTGTTTTTGTGTTTTCACCCAGCGCACAGATCCGGTGCTTACATGCATGATCAATGTTTCTGTTTCGATCATATCACCATCGCGGCGGACACCATCAAGCATTTGACCTGTTGTTACACCGGTTGCTGCAAAGATCACATCACCTTTGACCATGTCAGCAATAGAGTAGATTTTTGATAGATCTTCAATGCCAACTTTCGCAGCGCGTTCATAATGACTTTCATGTAATGGCGTTAAACGGCCTTCCATTTGCCCGCCAATTGAGCGAAGGGCAGAGGCAGCTAACACACCTTCAGGAGCACCACCAACGCCCATATACATATCAATACCAGTTTCAGCAGAGTCTGTTGTTTGGATGACACCAGCGATGTCACCATCACCGATTAATTTAACAGCTGCGCCCGCTTCTCTGACTTCTTCAATCAGCTTTCCGTGACGAGAGCGATCAAGGATACAAACTGTCAAATCATTGACAGATACATTCTTGGCATTTGCTAACGCCTTCACGTTTTCTGTTGGAGATTGCTCCAAGCTAACCAAGCCTGGCTCAAAGCCTGGACCAATCGCTATTTTTTCCATGTAGATATCTGGTGCGTGAAGCAAGCTTCCGCCTTCAGCCATTGCCAGAACTGCAAGTGAATTTGGCATTGACTTAGCACAGAGCGTTGTGCCTTCCAATGGGTCAACTGCGATGTCGACTTTTGGGCCTTTCTTGGTGCCTATTTCTTCACCGATGAAAAGCATTGGCGCTTCATCACGCTCACCTTCACCGATGACGACACGGCCATCTATGTCCAGACCATTTAATTCGCTGCGCATTGCGTCAACTGCGGCTTTATCTGCCGCCATTTCATCACCGCGTCCGCGTAATTTTGCAGCCTCAATTGCTGCAACTTCCGTTACACGCAATACATCCCAAACTAGGCTTTGATTTAATGGTTCTGACATTTTTTAACTCTTCGATCTTTCTTCTATTCATATGTGGCTAAGCTATATAACTCATGCCATTGTTTTTTCTCAAATTAAAGCCTTTTTTCGACTTTAATTTTGTTTGTGATTAACGCCGCATTGTCATAATCGTTCAATGCGGATCATATTTGGTTGGCCCACAATATGCCCATCTTCCTCAATTGCTTTCAAAGCTTCTGAGACTGCTTGCTCTGTTGTGTCATGAGTGATGATTACAACCGGGGCAGCAGCGACACCAGCTGCATCAATTTTCTCATCCGTCTCAGCTCCGTGACTACGCTGTACGATACTCTCCAATGAAATACCGAATTCTGCCATTCGCGTTGCCACGGCTGCGAAGGTGCCTGGGCGATCAGAAAGGTTCAAGCGGACATAATACCCACCTTCATGAGCTTTCAAAGGTGCTCTTTGATATGGCGCCAATTTACCTACTGGCATGCTGAAAACTGTTTTTGTGACATTAGCCGACTTATCAATACGGGCCGTTTCAATAAGATCTCCGACCACACTTGAAGCTGTTGGACCTTCACCAGCGCCAGGGCCCACTTGCATAATTTTGCCGACATAATCACCGTCAACACAAACGCAGTTTGTCACACCCGAGACCTGACCAATCGCAGATTCGCTTGGGACAAGTGTTGGGTGCACACGCTGCTCGATGCCTTCATCTGTTTTCAAAGCTACGCCTAGCAATTTAATTCGATAGCCAAGATCGTCAGCTGCTTTGATATCTTCAGGTGTGATTTTCTCAATGCCTTCGATATAGATGTCATCAAACGATGTTTCCGTGCCAAAGCTCAACGTGGTAAGCAAGGCCAATTTATGGGCTGCATCAATGCCGCCTACATCAAACGATGGATCAGCTTCAGCGTAGCCTTCAGCTTGTGCTGCCTTCAGGATTTCATCAAATGGTTTTCCTTCATTTTGCATGGCGGTCATCATGTAATTACATGTGCCATTTAAAATGCCATAGACCCTTTGAATGCTGTTACCTGAAAGGCTTTCTTTGATGGATTTTACAATTGGAATACCGCCAGCAACTGCTGCTTCAAACAACAGAGCGCAGCCATTTTCTTCAGCGAGTTTAGCAAGCTCAGTACTGTGGACCGCGAGCATAGCCTTGTTCGCAGTGACCACATCAAGACCGCGCTTTAGAGCTATTTTTGTCGCCTCTAAAGCTGGGCCATCTGTTCCGCCCGTGAGTTCAACATAAACATCAATGTCGCCAGACGTGGCTAATTCTTCTGGCGTGTCGAACCAACTATAGCCGCTGATATCGACGCCACGATCCTTGTTTTTGTCCCTTGCGCAAACGGCTGTGACCTTAATTGGGCGTCCGATTTTGCGGGCAATGTCATCACCATTGCTGTGGTCTAGCATGCGGATAACGCCGCAGCCTACTGTTCCTAGGCCAGCTAGCCCTATTTTTAAAGGCTCATTCATTTTGATAATTTTCCGTATTAACGTGCGATTGGCACAACGTTATGCATGTTTTTTGGCTCTTCGGCGAGAAATCTTTTTACATTTCTTGCTGCTTGGCGAATTCTTTGTTCATTTTCCACAAGTGCAATACGAACAAACCCTTCACCATATTCTCCAAAACCAATACCAGGAGCGACAGCGACATCAGCTTTTTCCAATAGAAGCTTAGAAAATTCTAATGATCCCATTTCCTTACAACTTTCAGGAATTGGCACCCATGCAAACATGGTTGCGGGTGGTGACGGGATATCCCAGCCTACGCGCTGGAAATTGTCGACCAAACAATCACGTCGTTTTTTATAAAGTGACCGCATATCATCAACGCAGGATTGATCACCTTTAAGCGCCGCCGTTGCGGCAACCTGAATAGGTGTAAATGCACCATAATCAAGGTAAGATTTCACGCGGGCTAGTGCGCCGATTAATCGTTCATTACCGACAGCAAAGCCCATGCGCCAACCTGGCATTGAGTATGTTTTTGACATCGATGTGAATTCAACAGCCACATCTTTCGCCCCATCAACCTCAAGAATAGAGGGAGGTGGGTTATCATCAAAATAAACTTCCGAGTAAGCTAAATCTGACAGAAGGATCAGATCATTCTTTTTTGCATAAGCTACAACTTCTTTATAGAAATCGAGGCTTGCAACCTTTGCCGTTGGGTTTGATGGGTAATTTAGAACCAAAGCCACAGGTTTTGGCACTGAGAAACGCATTGCTCTATCCAACGCTTCAAGGAAGGTATGGTCTGGCTCTACAGGCAGATGGCGTATAACACCTCCGGAAATGATAAACCCAAACGCATGAATTGGGTAAGTCGGGTTTGGCACTAGCACCACGTCACCTGGAGCTGTGATGGCTTGCGCCATATTGGCAAAGCCTTCTTTTGAGCCGAGTGTTGCCACAACTTCTGTATCTGCGTTTAATTTCACACCAAAACGACGCTCATAATAAGCTGCCTGAGCTTTACGAAGCCCGGGGATTCCTTTTGATGCAGAATAACGGTGGGCACGTGGATCACGTACCGCTTCAACCATTTTCTCAACGATATGCTCAGGCGTGGCACCATCCGGATTTCCCATGCCGAAATCAATAATATCCGCTCCGGCCGCTCGTGCATCTTGCTTTAAGCGGTTAACTTCAGCAAATACATAGGGGGGGAGCCGTTTGATACGGTGAAAATCGTCGAGCACGAGAATTCCTCATTGATTTATAGGTTGAAAGATATGAGCGCTTTTAAGATGAATTATGTAACACTTCATTCAATAAATGCATTCTCACCAAATTTGAGAGAGTTTATCTAATTTTTTGAAAAATTGGAAACATAAATCTCAGCATTTCATTCTAAATCGAATTTCGCTCTACAAACAGATTTGGTCAATCTTTTTTTAGTTTGTGTTGGTTGTTTTTAGAATGAAATAAGAGATGGGACGCTATTTAGCGGCTTTCGATCTCTTTAACGGCGTCTTGTCTGTGAGTTTTTTTCTGTGTGTCTAAAAGCTCTGACAATAAATCTTGCTCTTTGGCGGTTAGGGCCTCATCGGCCTCGTCACGAGAAATAGACATATCTGGCCAAGGCAAAGTTGTCGTTGAACAACCCGCAAGCGACATTAGGCTCAACGCGGTTATGATAATGATGAGCGGTTGTCTAATATTATTAAAGAGACAATTATTTAAAAGGCCTTGTTTCATTATCTTCTGCTTGATTTAAGATTGATTACGCACACGAAATGTTTCACTAGAGCATAACCTTTTTAAATTGGTTCGACTTAATGCTCTAGTCATTTATTTTGACGCACAATTTACAGATCTTCGTTGTACTCCGGTCTGATTGTGCTCAAGCGTAACATTGTTCACTAAATATGGCTATTATTTGATTCTTTTACTTGCCCCAAGCAAAATCTGGTCCTCAAGTATAATATTACCCCATGAAGCGCTTTTTCTTTAACAGCTTTATTTGGATTTATGGAAATTACATATTTTTACAGTTAATCTATTTGGCTTATCCTCTCAAGATTGGGTAAAGCGAAGCAAGTAATAGAAATGCACAAAGATAATTGAAGATTTTTCTGCTTCTATCATTATGTATTATTCGCCTCATTTTTTCTCCCAAAGTTGCCCAGATATTCGTTGAAAAAATAGCTGCAAACACAAAGGCCCCGGCGACGATTGCGACATTGCCAATTTCCTGGCCCGATGGTGTGTAAAGACTGATAGCCGTTAAAGCCATTGTCCACGCTTTGGGATTGATCCATTGAAAGGCCACAGCTTCCAGGAATGTCAGTGGTTTATTTTGAGGGGTATCAATTGTTAGCGTTTCTGTATTGGGTTTGCCAGCAGTAGCTATTCGCCATGCCAAATATAGAAAATATAATGTGCAGCAAATTTTGAGAACCAAATAACTATTTGGGACCACATCAAACACCTTTGATGCCCCCATACCAACAAGAAACACCATTAACGGAAAACCAATTCCGATGCCAAACATATGAGGAATTGTGCGCAATACCCCATAGTTCATGCCTGAGGCTAACAACATTATATTGTTCGGCCCTGGTGTGCATGTTGAGATCAATGCGAATAGAAATAGCGATATAAGCAGGTCATATGTCATGGACCGATGTTAAATCGAACTCAGAGCAATTAGCTTGCTTTTATTCTGTATATATATATCATTTCACAATATATGACGAAAATTGATAAAATAGACAGAAGAATATTGCGCGAACTGGAGTTAGATGGCCGTATCAGCAATTCTGATTTGGCGGAAAGAGTTGGATTGTCGGCCTCAGCTTGCTTGCGCCGGGTTCAGGAACTTGAACGACGTAAAATTATTCTTGGATATAAAGCCATGTTAGATCGCTCTTATGTGGGCGGTGGTTTTACTGTTCTTGTTACTGTTGGGCTTTCTCGGCACCTGAAGACCGATCAAGAAGCATTTGAAAAGGCAATGAAGGCCGCACCTGAAGTTCGCGAATGTCATAATGTATCTGGGGCTATAGAATATTTTTTACGTGTAGAGGTGGCTGACCTTGAAGCCTATAAATTTTTTCACACAGAAGTTCTCGGCACTGTGCCACAAGTGAGTAGCATCACCTCTTATATCTGCATGGCATCGGCGAAAGATGAGCGAGGCTGAAGTTGTTATTACATTGCAGCCTCTAGAAATTATTTTCGCAATAATCTGATAATTACTAGCTTTAAGGAAAGAGCGGCAATTGCTCTAAGCCTGTTTGCTCATCAATGCCAAAAGCTAAATTAAAGTTTTGCAAAGCTTGGCCTGCTGAGCCCTTCACCAGATTATCAATGGTTGAAATGACAATGAGTTGGTTTTCCACTCGCCCTTCAAACAAACCTATGAGGCAATGGTTTGAACCTCTGACATGCTGTGTGCCTGGGGTAACCCCCTCTGGTGCAAGATGAATGAAGGCCTCGTCTTTGTAAGCCGCTTCCATTGCGTCCCTAGCATCAGAAATTGTTTGCCCTTCTTTTAAGGTGAGGTAGCAGGTAATCAGTTCGCCTCTGCTCATTGGCACAAGGTGCGGGGTGAACGTGACTTGAAGATCGCTCAACCCGGCAGCTTTGTTGATCTCTTGCTCGATTTCAGGTGTGTGGCGATGATTGCCAATGGCGTATGGGCTAAAGCCTTCGCCGGCTTCACAAAAGAGTGTGTTTTGCTTTAAACCACGCCCTGCCCCCGAGACACCGGAGACCGCGTTTAAAATCATGTTGTCAGTTTTAACGATTTCTGATTTTACCAATGGCAACATCGCCATTAGAACAGCGGTAGGATAACAGCCAGGGCACGCTATGATCCTTGCGTTTTTAATGTCGTCTCTATTGTGCTCCGTTAAACCATAAGCGACTTCTTTATAGAGCTCCTCATGATCATGAGAGCGGCCATACCATTCGCTATAGATTTTCGTATCCCTAAGGCGAAAATCAGCAGACATATCAATGACTTTAACGTTTTTAGACAGCGTTGAAATGATGTCTTGCGCCGTGCCATGTGGAAGCCCGCAAATAGCGGCATCGACTTCATTCCAATTGATGTCATCTGACTTCACCATGTCTGGCAAGCCTGCCATACGAAGATGCGGAAATACATCTGCAACTGGCTTTCCTGCATGCGTATTAGCGACTAAACCTGTTAGCTCAATATTTTCATGCGGCACAGCCAATCGCATAAAGTCGCCGCCTGTATAACCAGAAGCGCCAATGATAACTGTGCGAATTTTTTGAGCTGTCATGATCTTAATCTCTTCTTGAATATAAACTTTGCTGTCCTGTTTAGTATGTGAAACTGATTTGGACAATATAAAAACTGAGCAATAAAAAAGGGCCTTGCAATTTGCAAAGCCCTTTTTGAAATATCGAGTTTCGAAAAAACTTAACGTTTCGAGAACTGGAAGCTACGACGGGCTTTTGCTCTACCGTATTTCTTACGTTCAACAACGCGGCTATCACGTGTTAGGAAGCCACCTTTTTTCAGAACTGGTCGAAGAGCTGGCTCATAATTTGTTAGTGCTTTTGAAATGCCGTGACGAATTGCACCAGCTTGGCCTGAAAGACCACCACCGTGAACAGTCGCCACAATATCAAACTGAGTTTCGCGATCAGCAGCTTTTAAAGGCTGACGGATGATCATTTGCAAAACAGGGCGTGCGAAATATTCAGTATCAATCTTTTTATTGATAATGATTTTACCGCTACCAGGCTTTACCCAAACACGCGCAACGGCGTCTTTTCTTTTGCCAGTTGCATAAGCACGGCCTTGAGCATCTAGTTTTTGAACATAGACAGGAGCATCAGATACGACTGCTTCTTCGCTGTTACCACCTAGTTCTTCCAGTGATTTAATTTCTTCAGCCATCTAGATTAGCCCTTCCGATTGTTTTTATCATTCATGGCGCCAACATCCAACGGTTGTGGATCTTGTGCTTCGTGAGTGTGCTCACCGCCAGTGAAGATACGTAGATTTGTCAGTTGCTTACGAGATAGAGGCCCACCAGGCATCATACGCTCAACAGCTTTTTGAAGAACACGCTCAGGAAAGCGGCCATCTAAAATTTGATGAGCTTTACGAGACTTGATGCCACCTGGGTGACCTGTGTGCCAGTAATATGTTTTGTTTTCGCGTTTTTTGCCTGTTAGAACAACTTTATCCGCATTGATAACTACGATGTTATCGCCACAATCCATGTTTGGTGTGAAAGTTGCCAAGTGCTTACCGCGCAAACGGTAGGCAATAATAGATGCGAGCCGGCCAAGTACTAGGCCTTCCGCGTCGATCAAAACCCATTTTTTCTCAATAGTTGAGGGGGTTGCATTAAAGGTTTTCATTTTATTTTTCCTATTGCACATAAAGAAGTGCGCAAAATTAAAGACTGCCAAACATACACGGGACCATAATTTGTATGCCACCGTGTAGAGATTTATATTTTGATGCTCTAAATTTTAGCCGATTTAAAACAAAAGGCGCCAAGAACACTTAGCGCCGAAATTCGATAGCGCTTTTTAGACAATGCGAGTCCTTGTGTCAACAAGTAATTATTTCATCATACATTACAACAACTTAACTCTGTGGTAAAATAACACCTTACGCAAATTTCATACGTTGAAAATCTATTGCTTCCTTGGCCTTTCTCTCTTTAAAAGGCGTAATTCATACTTTTTACTGACTTCTCATCACTTAAGGCTTGCCTTTCAACTGATAGATTGCTGCTATGTTTTTAAAAAATCAATCGGGAGGGATCACTGATGACCGAAGGACCAAACCAGAAATTTTCCACACTTGCTATTCATGCTGGCGCCGCTCCAGACCCTACAACAGGCGCTAGGGCTACACCTATTTACCAAACCAGTTCTTACGTTTTTGAAGATGTAGATCATGCGGCGTCTCTTTTTAATCTTGAGGCCTTTGGTAACATCTACACACGCTTGATGAACCCTAATAGCAATGTACTTGAAGAACGCATCACGGCGTTAGAGGGAGGAACAGCTGCACTCACCACAGCTTCTGGCCATGGGGCACAATTACTTGTCTTTCACACCTTAATGGAGCCCGGCGATGAATTTATCGCTGCTAAACAACTATATGGAGGGTCTCTCAATCAGTTTGGGCATAGTTTTAAAAAGTTTGGCTGGACGGCAAAATTTGCGGATATTGATGACCCGGCAAGTTTCCAAGCGCAGGTTACTGAAAAAACTAAAGCTATTTTTGTTGAATCCATTGCAAACCCGGGTGGTATCGTCACTGACCTTAAGGCCATTTCCGAGATAGCTAAAGCTGCTGGTGTTCCTTTAATCGTAGATAATACGCTAGCCACGCCTTATCTATGCCAGCCCAAAGAACATGGCGCAGATATCATTGTTCACTCCATGACAAAATTCTTAGGTGGGCATGGTAATTCACTTGGCGGCGTTCTTGTTGATTGTGGCACCTTTGATTGGATGAGTTCAGGTAAGTTTAAAACTCTTTCAACACCGTGCGATAGCTATCATGGCATGGTGCTTGGCGAAGCATTTGGACCGATTGCCCTTGCCATTGCGTGCCGTGTTCTTGGCCTTCGTGATCTTGGACCCTGCATCTCCCCTTTTAATGCCTTTATGATTGCAACAGGCATGGAAACTCTGCCCCTTCGCATGAAACAGCATTGTGAAAATGCACTCGAGGTTGCACGCTTTCTTTCAAACCATGAAAAGGTTGCTTGGGTGAATTATGCTGGTTTGCCTGATAATGCCTATCATGAACGCGCCAAAACTTACTGCCCGCGCGGCGCCGGATCTGTTTTCACTTTTGGTCTCAAGGGTGGCTATGATGCTGGTGTGAATTTGGTGAATTCGGTTAATCTCTTTAGCCATCTGGCAAATGTTGGTGACACGCGCAGCTTGATCATTCACCCAGCCTCTACAACACACAGACAGCTTTCAGACGAAGATCGTAAAACCGCTGGTGCTGGTGATGATGTGGTTCGACTTTCTGTCGGCATTGAAGATGCACTCGATATCATCCAGGATTTGGAGGGGAATCTCTAGTTAAACTCACGGGCTATTCTACTGCAAAGCAGGCCTACTTTTTAGTCGTGCTTCAGGTTGCCCACAAGCAACCGCACTGTTCTCTCTCACGGGCGATGGCAGCAAAGCTGCCGCGCTCTATTTACTCTCACGGGCTATTCCAAACGCTTATAGCGCTTGAACCTCCGAGGGGCGGTGCTTTTTTGCGATCAGCTTATCCGTACTCGCTCCGCTCCGTTCGGGCTGATCTTTTGCGCCGGGCTGCGCTAGCGCTTCGCAATGTCCTACCTTCCTGAGAGAGGGCAGTACTCCCTCTTCGTTATGAGAGCTCAGTCATAGCTCATAAAAAAACCGGTCTCTTTTGAGACCGGTTTTCTTTTGTTTCCAATTCTATTCGTTCTTTAGATCCTAGCGGCGGAGCTTGCGACGGAAGTTTCTGCGGAATTTGCGGCCATTTTTGAATTTCTTAAATTTGAAGTGACCTTTTTTGTAGAATTTGTGGCCGTGATAACCGCGCTTATATTTGTAGCCATAGTTGTAACCGTAATAGTGGTTGTGGCCGTAGTGTTTTTTCCAGCCGCCAGCGCTTGCGCCTGTGGCTGATGCGGTTAGGGCTGTGAAGCTGATTGTTAGAATTGCGATTGCGCTTACGATCATTGTTTTTAAAGTGCTCATTTTAAATCTCCGATTTTGACGTTCAGTTTATCTGTGCTCGCTCTCTTCTCGCGCTTCAGATGCCCACAAAGCATCCGCGTTAAACTCCGCTCAGACTGAACTTGTTTCTCTGTTTAAATTTTATCTCTTTTGCGCTTTGCTTTGTTTCTTGCCCCGCGCTGTTGATGATTTGAATTTAGGAGATGGGGGAAATAATAGATGTGTGAATTATCACAAAACGCTTTTTGCGCTTCAGATGCCCACGAAGCATCCGCATTATTTTTTATCTCTCACGGGCAATGGCAGCGGAGTTGCCGCCCTACGAGGTGCAACTGCTCACGCGTTGACGGTTTTTTTTAGTTGCGCTTTAGGTTGCCCACTTGCAACCGCGCCGAGGCCTACGTTTTTCGTTCTCAGCTGATTGAGGTCTTGCTTGGTGCTTCAGTTGCCCTCTCTTTTAAGTACGCCTCCAGATGCCCACAATGCATCCGGCGCAAGCACCCCACGCTGTGCGGTGCTAGGCACAAGACGCCTCTGGCGTCATGTCCTATTGCCCGAAGAGGGCAATACTCCTTTTTCATATAAGAGACTTTTCTCTTTTTCATAGTGATTTGCTGTTTTTTAAAGGTGGCTTGGTTCAGCTGTTCACGGGAATGCGAGGATGAGTTAGGTCTTCGCTCTCTTTTTTGTGCTTCAGATGCCCACAAAGCATCCGCATATGTGAGCGATCTTCACGCCAGCGTGAGAATTGATCACGAAACACCTCTCTTTCCACCTCAATTATCAAACGATTTCACGGGGCTGTGAGGTGCCCTTTTTTTTCTTATTCCGATGGTCCATGTTCTTTTCAACGCAAGCCACACGGCACGAAGCAAGGTGGCAGAAAATTTAATTGGAGACTAAATTCATGAAAAAATTATTCGCTTTATCAGTTGTTCTATTCGCTCTTGTTGGTGGTTCTGTTTCAGCTTTTGCTGGGTTTGAAGATTCTATTGATACACACACTCAAGAATTTCCAAATTCTTTTGATCTTAACAGTCTTGAATTTCCTAATTCTTTTGACCTTAACAGCCTTGAATTCCCAAATTCTGAAGATGTTAATGATGTGTACTTTCCATAAGCATTAAGTTTTATATAGATCGGGCTGAGATTTTATCCCCCTCCCTCCCCCCTCAGACTAATTTTGGCTGGGTCTATATTTAGTAGTAAAAACGTCAGATCATATTTACGCTTGTATGCTTGAATTGGTCTGGCGTTTTTATTGGGAGGCGCTGATTTTTCTGAAGACGGATTGGTTTATCCCATATAATGATTGCGCAATTCTCCGGGTGTTATACCGATGGATCTTTTTATTTGAGATGTCATATGTGCTTGAGAAGCAAATCCACAATTGGCAGCAATGGCTGCTAGTTTTTTTCTCGTCGTGATGATCTGTTTTCTTGCATTAGCGATGCGCCTATCTAATAGATAGCAATGAGGTGTTTTTCCCATTGAAGCTTTAAATGAGCGGTTAAAAAAACCTTCAGACAAATTTAACATTTGCGCAACGTCTTTAACCTTCAATTGATTAGCCATTTCAACTTCAATAAATTCATCGACAAGTTTCAATCTACGTTTTGTCATCCAACGTCCGGCATTTTTATCAGTCAATAATTCTTGCGAATTAGAAATGCTGGAACATAGCTTGGTAATTTGTTCATCATACTCAAGAGGATCAAACATCACGTTAGACATCATCATTCGCCTCAGATATTCAGCTGTTGGTATAACTTTAGGGTCAACAAGATCAGTAAATTGATTTAGCAGCCGCAGCTCCTTCGACCTTACTCCCCTGATTTTTATATTTAAATATTCTCCGCCCTTTTTTGACCGTGAGATAACTTCACAGTCTGCCGGTAGAAACGCCACGCCATTGGCCCTGGCTTGATAGGGCTTCACTTTATCAGACGCAAAGCCGTGCATACCCTCCTGACTATCGAAGGCGTAACCAATTATTGGGTCTGACGGGACATATTTTACATCATAGCTGGTTGGTGGCAGCAAGCTGAGTTCAAAATCTCCTACCGTCATTATGAGCGGGGCTTGAATGCGATTTTTTCCCAGATAAGACCGATGGTCTGTTTCATTTGAGTGTTGCATGATTTTAAAACTCTAACTCTTTTCATTTGTTCAATGCAAGAGAGCCTTAAAAAATTAGGTCTGTTTTTTGAAAGACTTTTATTCTCTTCTTCTATTAGATGATTTACCTTTAACTCTTCTTAGTTACAAAATTCGCGGAGCTTTATCATGCCTCTATTTTCATTAGATGACTTACACCAAGCAATTAACTTTGTTCAAAAGCTTGTTCCACCAACAGCGACCCATCATTGGCCTCTATTATCGAAACGCACTGGTGTGCATGTCTATGTAAAGCATGAAAACCATACACCTATTGGAGCGTTTAAGGCACGCGGTGTTCCGCTTTTTGTTCATGAACTTTCCCAATCTGGTGTACCTCTCAAGGGATTAGTCGCTGCTACACGCGGCAATCATGGTCAAGCTGTCGCACTAGCAGCTACACAGCATGGCATTCCGAGTGTGATTGTTGTGCCTGAGGGAAACTCACTTGAAAAAAATGCAGCTATGGAAGCTTTTGGCGGCGAGCTTATTATTGCTGGGGCTGACTTTGAAGCAAGCCGTGTCGTTGCTGCACAAATTAGTGAAGAGCGCGACTACCATATGGTCCCTCCTTTTCATGCTGACATAGTCAAAGGCGTTGCGACTTATGCTCATGAACTCTTTCAATCAGCCCCTCCGCTTTCTGCCGTATATGCTCCTATTGGCATGGGTTCCGGTATTTGCGGTTTGATAACAGTGCGCGACTTGCTCGGACTTGAGACTGAAATAATCGGCGTTGTTGCAGAGAATGCGGCTTCTTATGGCTTATCGTTTGATGCGGGAGAAATCATTGGAACAGATACGGTTTCAACTTTTGCTGATGGCATTGCTTGCCGCGCACCAGATAAAGGCGCCTTTGAGATTATCAAACATGGTGCGTCGCGGGTTATTCAATTGAAGGAAGATGAAATCGCAAATGCGATGCGTTATTTCTATTCTGACACTCATAACATCGCAGAGCCTGCGGCGGCTGCCTCCCTTGCAGGTTTGATCCGTGAGCAAGAGCAGTATGCCGGGAAAAATGTCGGTGTTATTTTATCAGGCTCGAATGTTGACGCTCCTGTTTACCAAGAGGTGATGGCAGGGAAGACGCCTGTGGTTTAGTTTTGTTTATTTTCTCTCACGGCTATGCTTTTTAGAGGCGCTTTAGATTGCCCACTAGCAACCGCTTTTTAGTGGCGCTTCAGGTTGCCCACAAGCAACCGCGCTGTATAAATTCCGGCTGTGCCAGAGGCTGGCGCTTAGGAGGATGACGGCGCCACCTTGGTGGTAGAGCGCGAGGTCTAGGGGTACGAATTGCAAGAGAGTTACGATACCCAGCGCGATTTGCGCAAGAGTTAGGACAAGCAACGGCATTGCGCCTTTGATAGCCAATTCACTTTTTGAAAACAAACACTGGATAAAATGCAAGAGCACGACGATGGCGACCACATATGCGATCATGCGGTGATTGAACTGAACCGTGAGGACATTTTCAAACAGGTTTTTCCAAAAAGGTGTCATCACACCGAGACCTTCTGGAATGAAACGACCATCCATTAACGGCCAGGTGTTGTGGACTTTACCAGCTTTTAACCCTGCAACAAAAGCACCTGCGATGATTTGGAAAAAGATTAGCCCGGTGATGAAGTATGCCGGGCTCGCTAGCGAGTTTTTGTCCTGAGCTTGTACACTTTCTTCTCGTCTCAACCCTATAGCGACCCAGAAGATATAAGCAAACAACAAGACGGCTAAGCCTAAGTGAGCGGCGAGGCGGTATTGGCTGACATCAACGCGCTCAGTTAAACCACTTGCGACCATGTACCATCCCACAAAACCTTGCAGGCCGCCGCCGAGGAACATGAGCCAGAATTTTGGTTTTAATGAACTTTCAACGCGCTTGGTGAACAGAAAGAATAAAAAGGGGAGCAAAAAAGCGACGCCAATGAAGCGACCTAAAAAGCGATGTGCCCATTCCCACCAGAAGATGGATTTAAACTCATTAAGGCTCATTCCTTCATTAATTCTGGTATATTGAGGGATTTGTTTGTATTTCTCAAAGGCATCGTTCCAGTCTTCGATATTCAAAGGTGGAATGGCGCCGACAATTGGTTTCCACTCAGTAATCGAAAGTCCTGAGCCGGTGAGGCGTGTGGCACCGCCAACGATGACCATTGCAAAAATAAGTGCGCAGATAATAAAGAGCCAGAGCTGAATGGCTGGACGGGCTTTGATTTGTTTTTCTGTTGGAGTGTTTGCTACAGAACTTCCCATTCGGAGATTTACCTCTTTTAGCGTTCCTTCAGATGCCCACTACGCATCCGGAACATTTTTAGCATTCCTTCAGATGCCTACTACGCATCCGGAACATAGCGTTCCTTAAGATACTCACGATGATACGCACACCTGCATATCCCTCTCAGATGGGGTTTATAGCGCAGTGTTTTGGTCTCGTATAGGTTTATCCAGTATTTTTAATGGTGGGACATATTAGCGCGGTTTGTTTATACCGTATAAACCCTAATATTAGTATGGCGCTCTTCGGTCTTGTTCATTATAAGAGGAGCGGCTAAACTTACATTTCGTCCACTTTTTACTTTAAAGGCCTTTTGTTTTATGAACCCTCGACTGAAACGATTAATCGGCTCACTTCTATTTGCGCTGTTTCTTATTTTTCATATTACCCTTGTTATCGCGCTGGCTTATGGCCTTTTGCCAGGCACATCGCAGGGTATTCAGCTTATCTTTATGGCTGTGGCGGGGACAATTTGGGTTTTGCCAGCGGCTTATATTATTAAGTGGATGAATGGGTAGCTTTTTTCTCTCACGGCTATTCTGCCGCTGAAGCGGCAGGCCTACGAGGTGCGGCGCAACGCGCCGGACGCCCCTGGCGTCATGTCCCCCAGCCGAAAAGGCTGGGCTCCTTCTTCGTTTAGCACCATCTAGTTTTGTTCATTTTTAGTTTGTTTTTGTTCGTGGAAGGTGACGCCGGGGCTGGTTCTGAAGACGTGTTGGATTAGTTTTATGGCGATGTTTGGTTTTTCTGGGTGTTGATCTTGATACACTCTTATGGCCTCATCTTTTTCAAAATAGACCCGAAACAGTAAATCTCCTCGAAATGGTAGCTCTTCAGGATTTCCTACCCTCTCCTCTTTATCTGCATTCCTTTTTATAATCTGCTCACTTTGCCAAGTTTCATGTCTTTTTGCTTCTTGTTTTTTTACTTCGATCTTTTTCATGGAAATCTGATACCAAAAGTAGAGTGCTAAGCAGCTAAGGAGAAACAGAGGCGGTACCACAATCATCAAAGCCTTTATGCCCTCACCCAAGGATTGATAGGTATCAAACACCTCTTTCCAGAACTCTATATTTTGCATGATGTGTATCCCCCTCACTCTTCCACAACAATAACACTAAATATGTATTATAGTACATGGTAAATGTTGAGCTATCACAGCTCACTATGTCTCATGGAAATCAAAAAGAAATTCGGCTCGAATGTAAGAGACTTGAGGAAGCTAGCGAACATTTCTCAGGAAGAACTTGCTTTGCGTCTCAATGCCGACCAAGCCTATGTTAGCCGCATCGAAGCTGGACAAATGAATGTCACTTTGGAGACAATCGACGAAATTGCCAAAGCGCTTAATGTTTCAGCTAAAGAGTTTTTTGAATGATTTTTTTAGGAGCACTCAGTGAATTCTGTTCATTCCACTCTCTACACTCAGCTGATCGCAGGCTTAAAACAAGCTCGTCTTGATGCTGATCTTACTCAAGTGGAACTTGCTGAGCGCTTAGACAAGCCTCAACCTTACATCGCAAAAATTGAAGGTTGTGAGCGCCGTTTAGACATTGCAGAATTTGTTGAATATGCCACAGCTCTTGGCCATGAACCCGATGCCTTGTTTAAAACGTTGCTTCTTAATGTGAAGCTGTAGAAAACTCCCACTATTGTTAACCTACTTAATCTTGAACTGGTTGCGGATTGCGAGCAGGAGTAGGAAGATGAAGAGTAGGCTTAGGAGTGAGTGGGCTATTCCTTGGACGGCGGCTTTGAAGGGGATGTCTGTTTTTGTGGTGTCTGCTTTCGTTGACTTCGCCTGATAGGTTCTTTTGATTTTTGGGTCGTATGGTTTGGGCTTGTTTTCAGAGTCTCCGTTTTTGTTCGTGCCATTTTTGTTAAGTCCGTAGAGACAGAGCTCGGCTTGTTTGACGATGTTTGTTTTGGTTAGCCCTAGGATGAGCAATGAGTTTTTCAGGCCGATTGTGTAGGCGGCTTGTTTTGGGGTGAGCTGGCTGTTGTGGCATTTGGTTGTATCAACTAGCCCAGCGCCTGAGAGAGTTAGGTTGGCAAAGAGCCAAAGGCAGGCGAACCACCAGAGAGTTGGACGGATGAAAGAACGACCAAAATCTGAAAAGGCTTCATAAAAGACACCTGCCCAATAGCGCATTGAACTTGCTATCCCTTTTTTCCAAGGGAAGAAGAAGTCCGTGATGTGTCTTCGCGAGCGGATTTCTCCGGCGAAGAACTTCATTTCATTTTCATGATCATGCGCCTGAATGGCGAGACGCTTGAGAGCCCGGTAGTGGGCTTCTTCGTCTGGGTTCAGGCGTTTGTTGGTGAATTTATTCCAGATGTGTTTAAGTATCTCACCCTTGTGATAGAGCTTTCGATAATTTGAAGGTGTTAATTTGTAGACAGACCTCCAAAACAGTCTCATAAGGTAAGCTCTATACTGTAAATTCCACCAATATCGTTGCCGTTTTAATGAACTTTGAATTTTTTTTAAGGGAAATGGATAATTCTCATATAGTGGTGCTGGCAACAATTCGATATTGTCTAAACGAGGACTTTCTGCAAAGTTAGCTTGCAAGAAGTTTGGAATGCCACTGTTAAATTTGCAACTTTCCAAAGAGAAATGACTAGTCGATTTAATAGCTAAAAAACTAGCATTTGATTTGAAGTTAACATCTTCAAAAGCTGTGTATCCATTAAATTCAGCTAAGTTGAACAACACTTCTTTATGAAACTTAGATTTTGTAAAATTTGAGTTTCTATTAAATTTTGTTTCACCGAAGTTAGAACTCCCTTCAAATATCACGTCAGCAAAATCAACAAAGTCATTAAAAATTCCATTGCTAAATTTTACATCATCAAAAAATTTAACTTCATTTAAGAATACAAACTTATCAAATTTAAATTCATCAAAAATAATTTCTTTAAAAAATTTAGCATTCTCAAAATGCGCTTGCTTGTTAAAAGCTACATTAAAAAAATGAGACCGTTCATAAAACCTACAATTAGAGAAATTCACTAAGCCATGATAACTGGCTCCATTCATACTTGTTGGAAAGCAAAAGTGTGTATTGGAAAAGTCCAAGTCAGAAGGAAAAATATAATTACTAAAGTCTATATAACCCTGTTCTATAAAATTCTCTCTAAACGATGGATTTATTTTCTTAGCCTGATCAATGTTGTTTTGAAATCTTGGGATCACAAACTTTTTTTTTGAAAAGATAAAGTTAGAAAAATCGACTAAACATTCTTCAAGCCATTCCTGAGTTTCGGGGTTAGAACTTTTTGTATAATTTTTCCCCGCCTTATCTCCAGTTAGCACCAAAACATTATCCACTTCCCACTTACCAGAGTTTAATAGTTTTTTTTTGTCTTCTAATTTTTTTCTTGCCCATTTGTTCCAGATCTCTCTGCCTTGCAAAAACCGGTCTAAGTGTTTTTGGGTTTGTTCGTCTATTTCGCGGGCGGGCTTTGTTTCTTGGCTGGTTGGTGTTTTGGGCTCTGACATGGCTTCACTTAATGGGTTTTCTCGAGGTTCTTCTTTGTCTCTTTTCTTTTTACTTCTTCACTCAAAGTAAAGTTTGCATTGATGTCAAATGGTTAGAGTATTGAGGGGCGTTATTTTGGGGGAGTGTTGTATTTTGTTGGCTGGATGAGGGTGTGTTGGAGGGATACGGGATGATAGTTTCTCTCTCACGGCTATTCCTCGCTACGCTCGGGCCTACTTTTTTGCTGTGCTTCAGTTGCCCACCTGCAACCGCACTGTGCAGCACTCACCCCGGGCTGCGCTGGCGCTTCGCCATGTCTTGACGCCGAAGTGGCGTCACTCCTCCTTCGTAAAGGGAGATAGTGCTTTTATCTTTGGGAGCTTCGTGGAGAGTACTGAGCGAAAAACGTAGGCCGAATGGCCGTCAGCGCTTAGCGCTGCACCTCCTAGGGCGGCCACTTTGTGGCCATTGCCCGTGAGAGAAAACAGATAGGCTAGCCTGTTAATTTACATCCAGTTTTTGCCACTTATTCTTGAGCCTGAAAGGCAAGCCGGAGAGAAAGGTTTTTATGTAGCTTTGGTGTTGGTATTCGCCGTTGAGGGATACGCGTGGCAAAGCCATCATGTGATCTTTGTGCTCTTCGTAGAGCACGGCTTTTCTTGTGGTGACCGCTGTTTTGAAGTTGAACTGTTTTACCAATTCAAAGTCTCGGCTATTTGCGGCGCAATTGCTGCCGTAGGGAAAGGAAAAATGAGTGGCCTTCTCACCCAGTTCTTTTTCCATGATCTCCATACCGGTTTGGATTTCTTCTACCGCTTCATCTTCGCTCAATCTTGCGATGGCATAATGTGATTTTGTGTGAGCGGCCAGAGTAATGAGCGGCTCTTTATTCAGCTCGCGCAATTCTTCCCATGTCATCACGAGCTCTTTGCTCAGCGCGTCTATGTCATAGTCATGGGCCTTTGCCATTTCGCGAATGGTTGCGCGTTGCTCTTGTTGGTTGCTTCTGCGCATGGGCCAATAGATTTTATCAAACGCGCGGTATTTTTGCTCGGTCGTGACCGCCTCTAGCATTTCGCCCTTGTTATATGGATTTAGGATCGAGCTCGATTTTTTGATGATATCTTCTAATGCAAACCACCAAAGCTCGCCTTGATGATTGCTATAATCTGAGACGATATAAATGGCCAACGGCACGTTGTACTTTTTCAAAACTGGCAATGCGATGTCGCGATTGTCTTTATAACCATCATCTGCTGTGAAGACGACATATGGTTTGCCGGATTTATTACCGTGTTTTTGGCGTTCATAGAGCTCATCTAGTGAGATGATATCATAGCCTTCTGATAACACGGTTTGGATGGTGGTTTCTAAAAATTCTGGTGTGATTTTTAGAATTGAGTTTGGTGAGAAGTCTTCCACTCGATCATTATTGATTTGATGCATGGTGAAGATGATGCCTTCACCGCGGGTGGCGGGCGCAAAGAGCTTATAAAGCCCACTGTAATAGAGGGCGTTTAACGCAGCTTTATATATCACTAAAACTATATTTGCCATAACTCTTGCGTCAAGCTTCTTACATCATACGAATTCTGACATATGCCATATGAGATAAAACTTATGTCATACTACTTCTGTCAATTGATCACTCAAATTGTTAAAATGACGTCTGGTTTCATCATTTAAACAGCTATTCAACTTTTTAAAAATTGGAATTTAAAGCGGGTGCTTTAAGTTTTTTATTTATTATTAGACCAACTGTAGCACGGCTGTCTTAATATTCCATGATAAATTCACTCACACTTTTGGTTTGGTTGCGTGAATTTATAGTGATGCGCAGTAATATACTTTGTTTCAGATTATTTAAGCTTCTGCATCAGCTTCTTTGCCTAGCGTGCCTTCTTTTTTTTCTTCTTCCTCAGTCTCTTCAGATTCTAAAATCACCGCCCTTAATATGACAAGAGCCATTGAAACAAGGAACATGGCGACAAAGATCAAGAGGCTATAGGGCAATGGTCTTGGAAAATATGGCAGGCTTGGAATATGCGCTTTAGAGACGATTGTTGCGTAAGCTGGTGCGATGGCGCTGTCTTTTCTTGCTTGCGCGTCTCTGAAACGGGCAAGATATGTGTTCAGCAGGTCTCTGTTTGTGCGGG
>BAABWY010000012.1 GCA_040367435.1 Hyphomicrobiales bacterium 4NK60-0047b
AATATTAAACCGCGCGGCTCCGCTCAGGCTGATCTTTTCTTGCGATCAGCTTATCTGTGCTCGCTAACGCTCCGCTCAGGCTGATCTTGTGCGCGGCGAGCGAATACAAGTTCAAGCCAATAGCTGCTAGAAGGTTTGTAATTGCACTATACAAGACACCCGAAACAGACGTTCAATGTATTGTGACACTTTCATTCCTTAAGACTATCAAACTATACTGAGTTTATAAGATACCAAAGAAACAACTAAGCTTCAGATTTGATTAGTTTTTCCTAGGTACAACTCCTCTACTTTCTTTTGTAATATAAGCGGCTTTACCAGTGAGGAAGTTTGGTTTCTTAGGGATTCTAACCATACAGAAACCACCTTTTTCTAAGATTGCTGTTGCCCCTTTACGAACCCTTATTTCTTTCATTTTGTGTAGCCAATGGTAGATGAAACTATGACAAGCTTTTTTTGATTTTAAAGGTTGGTATCCTGTTAAATGCCATTCTCCCCAAAATCCACTTTTAAGAATCCAAGCAGTAACTGGAATATATTCTTTATATTTTGGCTGGGCATATCTTGACCAAAGTGAACTTTTAAGAACATGCTTAACCGAATAACCACCGGCTGAATCATAAGCAATTGCCTTCAAATTTACTTTTACAGGAACTGCAATTCTACTGCTTTGCAGAGACCTTGAATAAGCAACATTAGAAAATAAAGGAAATAAAACAACTAACAAAACAAATATACGCATTACAACACCATAATTATTACACTTAGCATTACTTGTAATTGCAAATAATTAAATTTTTGTTCTTATGTGCGGATGTTTTTTATTAAATTAATGAAGGCTTTGACTTATTCAAAATAATAAAAAGAGTGATATTTCCTATCTAGCTCAAACGGCATTACTAACCCAATTGTAGGGCAAGACAAAAACAAGCTGGAGTTATGTCACGACATAAAGAACCAGCATATTTGAATAGGATTAACCAATTAGTGAGGAAATCTAGAATTGTCGAATTGTTGTCAAATGCTTCCCTAAATTTCCTTACTTAACTTTTCATCATCTAATTTTTTACGGGGTGGTTTGCGCCAGAATTTTTTGGTGGTAAATTTTTGGCGGATTGTTTTTTTTGCTGCTTCTATTTCTCTTTGCTCTTCTGATGACAAGATGGCATTTTTGTCTTTATTGTAGAGTTTGATGGTTTGGTCGACGACTTGAAGATATTCTTTTTTCTCAATGACACCATTGTTGTTTAGGTCAAAGGAATACGGAATCTGTTTGTTATATAAAATATTATAGCGACTATACCTGCCGAACCGATTTGAAAAGCCGCGCTTGTTTTTGTTCTTTTCATAAAAACTTTTTGTTTCTTCAAACGAAACTACATTGTCGCCATTTGCATCCATAGCCAAGTCCCTGAGAATCATATCTTCCAGAGCTTGGTCGATTTGCTCTCTTGTTTTTCTTATAAATGTTTGACCTGACCTTAGAGATCTGCTGGCTTGTTTATGATAGAATAGTTTCAGTTCTTTTTTCGTTACTTTGAAATCTCTATTCAAGTCCTTCATCAACCAGTTCTGAATTTTAAATGCGAACCCTCTTTGAGATCTTTGCATTTCAATAATTTCAAAATCTTCAACTGTTATGCCATCACCATCGAAATCTGATTGATCGAAGGTTTCTAGGAATTTATTGCGAAGAGAGTTGATGGAAACAATATAGTCACTACCGATGCGCCGACGGACCCGATGTTTATATTCAGACAATCTGAGCAAGGCCCATTCTTCTGCTGTTAAGCTTTGCTCTTTTGCGTGAGAATTCGTGACTAGTGCCGCTTGTAAAATGAATGCTGCAAATATACTGAGAGATAGTTTACGCATCAAAATGTTTTTGCTTAGTTTAGGCACAATTTTTCCTCACACTTATTTTAAATAACTTATATTTCTCATTGGACTAGCTCAAGAAATCGACCGTTTAAAGGCACCGTTCCGTTCTGTTAGGATTTAATTCTGTCTCTCGCAAACAAAACGCGTTGCTTCCCGTAGAGTTTCAGCTTTTTCTCCAAATGGCTCAAGAGCATATAAAGCACCGTCTTTTAAGTTTGATAAAAAAGTAACTGCTTTTTCATGGCCTAAAATTGAGACTAATGTGGCTTTTCCTGACGCTTGGTCTTTACCAGCGGTTTTGCCTAAATCATTTGTTGTGCCTTCAATATCTAGCAAATCATCTTTTAACTGAAAGGCAAGTCCAAGCTTTTGGCCAAAGAGTTTAATGGCTTCCCTTGCGTGATAATCAGCACCGCCAATAATGGCACCAGCTTCGGCAGCAAATGAAATCAGCGCCCCAGTTTTTTGAGAGTGGATCATAAGAATATCAGCGAAATTAACTTCACTTGATTTTTCTGCAGCCATGTCTCTGATTTGCCCGCCGACCATGCCGGTTTTACCTGCAGCTTTCGCAAGACCGTTAATCAACTGAGACTTTATGTACGAGTTGGTTGGTGTTGGAGTATTTGATAAAATTTCAAAGGCGAGGGTTTGCAAGCTATCACCAGCTAAAATGGCTGTTGCTTCATCTGTATGCTTCCAAAGAGTTGCGCGGCCACGCCGCAATTCATCATTATCCATGGAGGGAAGGTCATCATGGATTAAAGAATAACAATGAATGCATTCAATAGCGATGGCAGCTTCAGTGACCAGCTGTTGCTCTGCTTTGAACAAGGATGCTGTTTCATTGACTAAGAAGGGACGTAAGCGCTTACCTCCATCAAGACTTGAATAGCGCATAGCATTCAACAAAGATTCTGGAGTTTCATCATCTGACGCTAAATGTGCCTTCAGACCGTTTTCGACTTGTTTTACGGCTTTTTCTAGTTTGGTTTCAAAATTATCTATTGTCATTTTCACACATTCATCAGTTTTGGCATCACAATTATCATATATTTTTGGGCTTTTAGGCTTAAAATATAAAATATGCTTTAAATTTAAGTTTTAACCTTTTCCATATCATCTTATGGTCAGACAAGTGATTTTATATATTATTTAGCCTTAAGAATTGCATAGTTTCCAAATTGAGTGTTTAAGAAAGGCTGTCAGCACACCTTCCCTTTCGTAACTTTGATCGTAGTATCCATGTTTGCCAAGAGTTATAAAATTTTAAAAATTCCTTTCTCAAAGGTTCCCTTTTCTCCTAAATCCTTTCTTAGCTTGCTTTGGTATTTTTCTTCTCGGGTCATTGTTGGGGCTGTGACGGCTTCACTTCTCACCGTTTTTGTTCTTCGTTACTATAACCCGCCGACCTCTACTGAAATGCTACGCTACAAATTAAGTGGCGGGGTGGTGCGGCATGAGTGGGTTGATATTGAAAAAATATCGCCTCAGCTTGTTCGCGCTGTGATTATGTCTGAGGATGGACAATATTGCCGGCATAACGGGATCGATTGGCGACAAGTTGAAAAAGCCTGGGAGGAAGCACTTGAGGGGGCAAGAAAACCTCGCGGTGCAAGTACTATCACCATGCAAACAGCTAAAAACCTATTTTTATGGTCTGACCGTTCCTATATTCGCAAGGCTTTGGAATTACCCCTTGCCTACATGATGAATATGATGTGGTCCAAAAGGCGCCAAATGGAGATTTACCTCAATATTGTTGAATGGGCGCCAGGCGTTTATGGAGCGAAAGCAGCAGCACGTCACCATTTTAAACGCAAACCTCAGCAATTAACGGCTCTTCAAGCTGCGCGTTTGGCGGCAGCATTGCCTAACCCTATTGTTCGTCGTGCTGGACGCCCTGGACCATATACACGCAAGATTGCTGCAATTATTAAAAAGAGAATGATTAACTCAAGCCCTTGGGTTAAATGCGTTCTCAACTAAGTCTATGAATTTCTTCATTTTTTATGATTTAAATTGATATTATTGCATTAAACGCTAGCCAAAAAGACAAAAGGCATGTATATCAACCAGCTTAACCCTAGGTCTTTTGACTTTTGGGATGATTTTCGCATGAAATTTTTACGGCTTTCGTCTGGTTTTTCATTATTCTCAGACACTATTCTTTTTAAGATAGCGACATCTTTTGTTTTTGAAAGTTTGAGCGCTAAATTGCTGTTTTAATTAAATATTTGAGGTATAGGCTGTTATGGCAGTTCCAAAAAGTAAGATCACGCGCAGCAGGCGCGGACACCGTCGTTCTACAGATGCGCTGAAGAACCCGACTTATATTGAAGATAAAGATTCTGGTGAATTGCGTCGTCCACACCATATTGACCTGAAAACAGGTATGTATCGTGGTCGCCAAATCCTTGAAGCTAAAGAAGAATTTTAGGACACTCGTGTCTTTGATTTATTAGAGATTACTTAAACGCTGCTCGAAGTTGCTTATCTTATGCAATCTATTGAGTGGCGTTTTTGTGTTTGTTATCTCTCTTTCTTCCTCTCATGGCTATACTTTTTTGTTGGACTTCAGTTGCCTACTACGCAACCGCCCAACTGAAGCGGCAGTAACTCCGAGGGGAGATGCTCGCGTCGGGCAGCAGAGCTGCCATGTCCCCCAGCTCAAAATGAGCTGGGCTCCTCCATCGTATGGCTTGTTTCTCTCTCGATCAGCTTATCCGTGCTCGCATTTTTGGGCGCTCTAGGTTTCCTAGTGCCAAACCGCGCTACTCCGCTCGGGCTGATCTTTTCTCTCTCGATCAGCTTATCCGTGCTCGCTAAGCTCCGCTCGGGCTGATCTTTTCTCTCTCGATCAGCTTATCCGTGCTCGCTAAGCTCCGCTCGGGCTGATCTTTTCCCTATCGATCAGCTTATCCGTGCTCGCTAAGCTCCGCTCGGGCTGATCTTTACCTTTTCTTTCTTAAGTTTTATAGTTAATATGTTGTTTTAGTTTTATGATATCGCTTGTATATCTGCTGCATCATTTAATAATTGGAGCCTTTTTATGCTGCTAAACCTGCCATGGACGATTGTTTCTCTCATTTTATATAACATCATAGCTTTTACTGGCGGGGCGGATGAAACCGGTGATTATGCTGGAACTTTTGGCACCAAACTTTTTTCAATGGGGCTTATTTCTGGAGGCACATGGACTTTCACGATAGGTGACCTCATTTTATTGGTGGCATTTCTAGCTCTGTTTATTGAAATTATTAAATCTGCTCGCACATCTGACATCACGCTTGTTGATCATGCGCTTTCAGTGATTGTGTTTATAATCTGCCTTATTGAATTCATCATGGTACCTTTTGCGGCAACGTCCTTGTTTTTCTTTATTATGATTACAGCGCTTATTGATGTGATTGCAGGGTTTTCAGTTAGTCTTACCGCTGCACGCAGAGATATGGGTATTGGTTAGTTTTTTGGTTTTTCGAAGAAGAAAAACTCTTTGTTTAATTATTGCTAAATGGTCATATTAATTTCTTTTATTTAGCTTTATATGTGTATGTAGAATTTTTTGAGAAAATCGCACATGATGCGATCAGTGTCTTTTTGAGGAGTGGCCCTTATGATTTTGAGTTTACCTTGGTTATTGGTTTCGGTGATTGTCTATAATATCATCGTATTTATTTTTGGCCCTGATAAAGCTGATGCGTCTGGTGTATTTGATCCTTCAGTTGTTTTTAATGAAGTCTTATTTCAAGTTCCGATGCTATCTGGCGCAACTTGGAGTTTTACTCTTGGCAACTTGCTTGTGATTTTATCTCTTGGCCTATTATTTATGGAAATATTAAAAGCGACTAGAACAGGTGGAAACAGCCTGGTTGATCATGGTCTTTCAACTCTGGTCTTCGTGATTTGTTTGATTGAATTCTTGGTTGTTAAAGAGGCTGCAACATCTGTCTTCTTTATCATCATGATTATTTGCTTAATCGATGTAATCGCTGGTTTCTCAGTTACCATTCGAGCAGCTCGCCGAGATCTTAATGTTGGCGCTGGATTACCGACGCATTAATTGATAACTAGATATATTTTCATTTCTTTTAAAGGGCATCTATAAGGTGCCCTTTTTATTTATCTGCATTCCTCGGACCTAAACCTCTTAACCCGTGACAATACCGCTGTATCACACTTCTTTTAATGTTAATCGGGACGGGAAGCGCCAATTCGCGTGGGTTTCGGTTGTTTTTTTATAAGCTTTGGTCATCGTATTTGGACTAGTTTTAGAGTCTTTCAACCATTTTTTTGCCGAATTAACGTCAAGATTGTGTACAATCTTTTTTACACCAAAAGATATATTTTTCTGGGACTTAACTGACCTACGACGGTCTCCTTTTCGTCTGTCACTCAATTGAAGCGAACTAGTTTCATCTTTTTTTACTAGATTTTCTCTTGTTTGGGAGTACTCTATATCTACCGATTGGTTAGTTATAGTACTGTTTACTTGTTTTTTTGCGGTAATTTTCAAGTGTCGCGTTCCATTTTGGGACTAATTTTTGATATTTTGAGTTAGTTAAAAACAAAAAACGTCCTGTTTTCAGTTATATCAAAAACAAAGCAACTTATGCGCCAGAAGCTTCTGAAAATTAACCAAGAAACAACACTAATATGCGATTGTTACTGAAACACAGATCTCTCAGAAAATGAGAGACCTGCTCATACGTTCAGGGTTAGGACAAGTTAGTGTCGGACAAAATAGATCAAAATCAGGCTGTTTTTAAGAAATCAGACTTAAGTGATGAGCAAAACACTCAGAATTTGAATGTTGATAATTCGGCAACCCTTGAAGAAATTAATCGAATTCTGGGGGATGACGTTCCACCTGCTTTAAATGGTGTGAACCTTACAGCTGAGCAACTTGGCTCACTTGATACCATGCTTGAGAATGAGAATGAATGTATTGAAACAGTTCGTTTAAAATATTTAAGTGAACATGATGAACTTACCGGCCAGAAAAACAGAATTAAGTTACATGAAGCTCTTGAAGAGCAAATTTCCTGGTCTCGCAAAAACAACCTTTTTGGTTCTTTTGTTATCGCAGCCATCGACAACCTATCTATTATCAATGATACATTTGGCTACCAACTCGGTGATGAAGTCATCGCAGCTGTTGCTTACCAACTTGCAAAAGCTTTGCGTAAACATGATGTTATTGGCCGTTATTCAGCGAATAAATTTGGCTTGATTTTGCCTCGCTGTGGTCCTGATGCTTTGCATAGCACTTCCGTTCGTCTTTTAAATAGCGTTGCAGATGAACCTATTCGCACATCTAAGGGCATTATTCCTGTGACCATTTCAATTGGTGGTGTGGTGATGCCTCAATATGCGAACAGTGCTCAGGAAGCTGTTTCACGTTCGCTCGAGGCTCTTGATAATACAAAACGTAAATCAGCAAATAGCTATGTTGTTTATGAGCATTCATCTGAGCGTGAAGCGCATCGCCGGCGGAACTTACAGATTGCTGATGAAATTATTTCAGCTCTCAACGATAAACGCATGCACCTTTCATTACAGCCAATAGTTGATGCTACTACTCGCAAAGCTAAGCATTATGAATGTCTTTTGGTGATGGAATGTAATGATGGTGAGATGATCCCGGCTGGTGAATTTTTACCAATTGCTGAAAAGCTTGGTCTCTGCCGTCTCATTGATTATCGCACTCTTGAACTGGCTATTGAACTGCTTAAAGAGGATGAAGCGCTTCACCTTGCTTTGAATGTTTCAAGTTTGACGACAAATGATCCTAACTGGTTGATTGTGATGCGGGCCAAAGCCGGGCGTGACAAATCAATTATTGAGCGATTAATGGTTGAGATTACAGAGACTGTTTCAATTAATGACCTTGAAGAAACAGCTAGCTTTGTTGCAAGCCTTAGAGACCTTGGCTGCTCTGTTGCCATTGATGATTTTGGAGCTGGATATTCTTCATATAAAAACTTACGTGTTCTCGATGTTGATGTCGTTAAAATCGATGGAGATTTCATCAAGAATATTCTGCAATGTAAAGAAGATCAGATATTTGTTAGTTCGCTAATTGCACTTGCCAAATCTTTTGATATGAAAACAGTTGCTGAATGGGTTGATAATGAAGAAACAGCTTGTTACCTCAGAGATTTAGGCATTGATTATTTACAAGGCTTTGCCATGGGGCGACCAAAGGTTGTGCAAATGCAAACTCAACAACAAGATGAAAGTTCAGAGGAAGCCACCGGCGCGCTCGCACAAGCCTAATCCATTTTGTCTTCTTTAAAATTTAAGGTTGCGCTTTTGCTTTGATTGCCGCTTCAAAAGTAATCACAGTAGATAAGATTATACCATTTGCAAACAATGTTGCGGTGTAGTGCAAATTACGTATTCCCTCGTCGAGATAGCCCCGCAAATAGGTATAACAAACATCATTATTCTTTGTTACTCAAACCTTTGTATTTTCATTCAGACATGTTCTTAAATCTTAACTGCCCTTTTATCTATTCAATCTGAACTTAAAAAAAATCAAATCTGAAGTTAATTTCATAAATTTCAATAAAAATTGATATAGTCTTCACACGCTTTTTAAAGGCTTTTTTGCTAGTCTATTGAGTATGGAAAATAAAAAATACATCAGTTTATTCATTATATTACAAATGCTTATAGGTTTTGGCTTAACCACAGTCGTTGCCTTGAATGTATTACTTGGTCCACTTGCCGTCTTAATCTACAGCATCACATCTTTTACAATTCTTTCTGTGTTTGGCTTGTTACTTTGGTATCGCAATTCAGACACCGAAAAAGATCAATCTAAGGAGCTTAGCTCAATAAATGCTCTAGGGTTTGGGATGATATTTGCTTTTATAATGGCTGAAATCGTTGCTGTAATCATTGTGACAAAATTTTAGAGCGCCCTCACAATTAAAATTTGTAACGATTATTTCTACGAAAATCACTCTTGTACAGATAACTTTCTTCATAAAATATTCGCCTTTTCATTAAAATTTTTTACTGGTATGAAAATTTTTCTCGATAACATTGTTTTAAAGCATATGGACAATTCGCTCTTTAAGCATTAGATAGTCGTTTTATGTATTATTAAGCGGTTAATCGCTTCCTCTATCAATGAATGAGACTTAAGTTATGGGCTATAATGTTGCCATCGTTGGTGCCACAGGAAATGTGGGCCAAGAAATGCTTACTATTTTAGAAGAACGTCAATTTCCAGTCGACAAAGTTTTTGCTATTGCTTCACGGCGTTCTCTTGGGCGCGAAGTTAGCTTTGGTGATCAAACGTTGAAATGCGAAGATCTTGAACAATTTGACTTTTCACAATGTGACTTTGCTTTACTATCTGCAGGTGGCACAATTTCTAAAGAGTGGGCGCCAAAGATTGCTGCAACGGGATGTGTCGTTATCGATAATTCTTCAGCCTGGCGTTATGACATTGATGTGCCTCTTGTTGTCCCTGAAGTGAATGCTGAAGACCTTGATGGTTTTGCAAAAAAGAACATTGTGGCCAACCCCAATTGTTCAACAGCACAATTAGTTGTGGCTTTAAAACCTTTGCATGATGCCGCTAAAATTAAGCGGGTGGTTATATCGACTTACCAATCTGTTTCTGGTGGTGGTAAGGAAGCAATGGATGAGCTTTGGCAACAGACCAAAGGTATTTTTGTAAACGACGAACCAACTCCTACAAAATTTACAAAACAAATTGCGTTTAATGTCATTCCACACATTGATGATTTTATGGAAGATGGCTACACAAAAGAAGAATGGAAGCTGTTAGCTGAGACAAAGAAAATACTCGACCCTAAAATTAAACTAACAGCGACAGCTGTAAGGGTTCCCGTTTTTGTTGGTCACTCTGAAGCTGTTAATATTGAATTTGAAGACGAGATTACACCTGAGGAAGCTCGCTCAATTTTACGAGAAGCTCCTGGTATTATGGTGATTGATAAACGAGAAGATGGTGGCTACATTTCACCGGTTGAGTGTGTTGGAGATTTTGCAACTTTTGTCTCTCGCATTCGGGAAGACGCAACTGTAGAAAACGGTCTTTCACTTTGGGTTGTTTCTGACAATCTTCGTAAAGGTGCGGCTCTCAATACGGTGCAAATCGCTGAATCTATGATTAACCGTAAGCTTATTTCAAAAGCGGCTTAGTTTTCTCTCACGTGCTATCCTGCCGCCAAAGGCGGCAGGCATTCCGAGGGGCGGTGCTAGGCACCGGGCAAGCTAGCTTGCCATGTCCTGACGCCGAAGTGGCGTCACTCCTTCTTCGGATGGCGAATATTCGCTCGTTTCTTCTCTTTTTGTTTTCTCTCACGGTTATTGCTTTTTTGTTGGGCTTCAGTTGCCTACTACACAACCACCCAGCTGAAGCTCATCGGTCTCCGAGGGGCGCGCTTTTCTGGCGATCAGCTTATCTGTACTCGCTGCGCTCTGTTCAGGCTTGACTCTTCTTCGGTTGGGAAGTGATGTATTTCTAAGTCTTTTCTCTTCCAATGTAAATTTTACATAAAAAAAACGGGCCCTTTGGGGGAAAGGACCCGTTTAGTTTTTTATTTTATTCTTATTATTAAAATAGGTTTTATTCTGGCTCTTCTAAAGGTGATTAGAAGAGCCTCTTTTACTGGTTCTTCTAAAGGTGATTAGAAGAGACGTAGAACGTTTTGGTCAGCTTGAGACGCTAGAGATAGCGAAGTTGATGACAATTGCTGGCGTGTTTGTAGAGCCAGTAGGTTTGCACCTTCTTCGTTTGTATCTGCTAGTGTTAAGTTAGCTGCACCAGTTTCAAGCACGTTGATCAGGTTCTTTGTGAAGTCTTGGCGTGTTTCCACAACAGACAAGTTAGAACCAAATTTAGATGATTGAGAGCGAAGTGTGTTTGTAGCTGCTGTCAGGTCTGAAAGAGCTGCATTGATATCGCTATCTTTTTGGAATGTATCAGTTGAACTGTCAATTCCAAGGCCTGCACTGTCGAAGTTCACACCAGTTACTGTCAATGAAGAAGAGCTATCTTCGTTGAATGTTACTGAAAGACTATCACCAGCAAGCAAGTTGTTGCCATTAAAGCTGGCGTCAGCTGCGAGTTGATTGATTTGTGTGCGAAGCTCATCAAATTGTGCAGCAAACGCTGTACGATCTGTGTTTTCAGTCGCTGCCGTTGTACCAGCTGAGATGCCAAGATCATCTAAAGGAGTACCTGTACCTTCAGTTAGAACCAAGTCTTCACCGTTTGTAGCTTCGATGCTGATTGTGCCATCATCACCAACTGATGCTGATACATTTGAGATCGCGTTCAAAGCTGAAACAATTTCATCTGTTGTGTCTACTTCACCAGTTCCATTACCGAAAGTCACTGTTGTAGCTGAGCCGCTGCCAACTTGTACCGTGAAGCTATCACCGTAAGCTGTGCCTGCTGTATTGGTTGTCTCTGTAAGAGTTGTAGAAAGACCAAGTGCTGCTGCAGGTGTGTTTGTACCTTCAGTAATTTGAATTGATTCACCGCCAGCTGTTAATGATAGATTGCCATCATCGTCCAGGCTTGCTGAGAGACCAGTTACTGCATTTAGATCTGCAAGTAGTTCAGTTGTACCGTCACCATCTGCGATAGTGATCGTCACTGCTGATGCACCACCCACAGAAACTGTGAAGCTGTCACCGTCTGCGATACCAGCAACGTTAGCACCGATATCTGTTTCACCTGTTAGGTCAACATTACCTGTGATTGTTGCATCTGAAAAATCATCAACTGTTCCGCCAGTTGTATCAACTGTGCCTGTTGCTGTTGCTGTGTTACCAGCTGAGTTTAATGCTTGACGTGCTGTGGCTTCAGCACTTTCAACCAATTTTGTAATCGCTTGAATGCCTTCGTCAGCAGCTTTCAGAGTTTGAACTGAGTTGCCAACAAAGTCTTGCAAACGAGACAAGTCATTAGCGCGGCTATTCAATGAAGACGCTGTAAAAAATGCTGTTGGATCATCCAACGCACTGTTTACTTTAAGACCTGTTGCTAGTTTTTCTTGAGTTTTTGCTAGTGCATTCGCTGTTGATTGAAGTGACAACAGATTTGTGCGAACTGCACTTGATAGTGTGGTAGTTCCAGCCATTTTACGCATACCTTTTCTAGGTTGTTATTACTCGTCTCCCTGTGAGACGGACGCACATGTTTCGAGTGCGACACAACCGGTTATATGAAAAGGAAGGAAAAAAATTATTAACAAGCTAGCTTGTTTAAATTTAGGGTTAATAAAGGATTATCCAGGTTATCATAACAAAACGAACTGAGCTTTTTGTTATAAAAAACAGGCCTTTAAATATTAATTGGCCTGTTTTAATTGATTATTCTGACAATAATTAATTCTCACAACATGAATTGGCAGAGATGAATATATTTAGAAATTAAAGGTTTGTATCGATGTTAATAGCAGCGCTGCGTTGCACACCTGCGTTCCCAACATGCCCGCCCGCATTGTAAACTTCTGGGCCGTTTTGCTTTTTGGCAGCTTTATTGGCAACTGTTTGCAAGATGCGCTCGGATACGGCTTGCATGGCAGTGAGCGCTGCGTGATTGGCTTCGATGGAGCGTTGGAATTCTTTCTTTTGATTTTGTAGATTTTTTAATTCATCTGGTGCCAATTGTCTCATTTGGTCTGCATTGTTTTGAAACCGAGCCATATGATGAGACAGGGTTGCTGTAAGAGCCCCTTTTCTGACATGAAACGGAGTGATCTCTTGCGTCTTTGCTTTTCGAAGTAAATCTGTTTCCTGATCTAACAAAGAAATTAGTTCATGCGTAGTATTGTAAAGTTGCTGGCATAAATCCTGCGCGTCAGGCTTTGACATATTTTCAACTTCAGGTGCTGTTTGTGCATTATTCATCTTACTTTTGTCCTTCTTGTGCACTCAAAATTTCTCTGTAAACTTGATCTGCAATGCCAATACCGCCAGCGGCAGATATGGATTTTGCGTATTCGCCGACCACCATGGATCGATAAACTTTTTCTGCATGGCCACCACCAAAGGGGGCTTCGGCTTCAATGCCGGTCCACATTTGCTCAAGCATGGCGGTTAGAAAACTGGCCTCAAATTCTTTTGCTGCTTTTAAAACAGTCGGGTCTTTTGCTTTCACGGCAAATTTCTCTGCTACTGTCTCCGGGCCCTTAACTGCTGGTTTGCTTTCATCTAGTTTGAAAACTTCAGCTTTTGCCCGCACTGAGTTTGCTAATGATTTGATTGTCTGCTTCGGAGCCGAATAAGCTTGAAAAGCTGAAATTCCTAGTTGATCGGCCATTAGAGCACCTCGATTTCTGCTTGTAGGGCGCCAGCTGATTTAATCGCCTGTAATATGGCGATCATATCTCTTGGACCAATCCCCAGCGCATTCAGCCCATCGACTAAATCTCTTAAGGTCACACCGGACTGGAGTATGGCCAGTTTCTTTTCTTTATCGTCTGTAACACCGACAGCTGTTCTTGGAACCACAACTGTTTCAGCACTTTCTGGCGCCAACTCACCTGGTTGGCTTACAACTGGGGTTTCGGCAATGGTAACTGTTAAATTTCCTTGTGCGATGGCAACAGTAGATATTTTCACATCTTTGCCCATCACTATGATGCCGGTGTTTTCATCGATGATGACTTTGGCTTGTTGATCTGGTTTAATTCGCAATTGCTCGATGTCTGTGAGTAGACCAATGATGTCTCCTCTGTAAGAATAAGGAACATCTAGACGAACTGTTGCCGGATCTATGGCGTGAGCTGTTTTTTCACTTGTATATGTATTGATGGCAGCTGCGATGCGTTTTGCAGTTGTTAAATCCGGATTTCTAAGTGCTAATCTCATTGTGCGGCGATCTTTCAGAGCATATTTCACTTCACGTTCAATAATCGCTCCGTTCGAGATCCGACCAACGGTTGGCACGCCCCGTGTAACACTTGCAGCATCGCCTTCGGCTTTAAAACCAGCTACGGCTACCGGGCCTTGACCAACGGCATATGTATTCCCGTCTGCTGCTAAAAGAGGTGTGACGAGCAGCGTTCCCCCTTGCAAGCTTTTCGCATCACCAATGGCAGACACCGTGATATCCATGCGTGTACCTTGGGTTGAAAAGGGAGGAAGATTACCTGTAACCATGACAGCAGCGACATTCGCTGTTCTTAAGTCAGATTCACGCGTATTTACGCCTAAACGTTCAAGTAAGGCTTGTAGTGATTGTTTGGTGAAAGGAGAGTTATTTAGACTGTCGCCTGTGCCATTCAAACCAACAACGAGACCATAGCCGACCAATTGGTTTTCCCTGATGCCTTCAAAGTCTACAAGGTCTTTAATTCTAGATGACGCAAATGCAGGCTCAATTGACATTGATAAGAGCTGAGCACTTACTAAAAGTGAAACGAGTAACTTTCGTCTTATATTTTCAAAGCCAAGACCACTAAGACGTGAGCTCTTTAAGCTTAGAAAAACTGACCTTAATGTATCTCTGTTCATCATCAATTAGAAACTTTTCTCTTTTTTAGTGCGCCTTCAGGTTGTTCATTAGAAACCGGCACGGTATTCACTAATTCCTCCCCTAATTAGCGAATACCGTGCCAGAATTGATAAAAATAATTAACCAATTGATTTTGTTGCTTTTTTTGGATTCCTCTTAATTTGTTCGCTTCTTTTTTAATCTGTTTATTTTGAAAAGGGTAATTTTTGCCGATCTATTTTTTCTTTTTTTACTTCTTCTGGGCAAAAATGACCTAGTTGTTAAGGATTTGACTCTAGAACAGATCTTGAACTTTCTTTTTTGCGCTTCAGGTTGCCTACAAGCAACCGCGTTTGCGCTTCAGGTTGCCTACAAGCAACCGCGTTTGCGCTTCAGGTTGCCTACCAGCAACCGCGTTTGCACTTTAGGTTGCCTACCAGCAACCGCGTTTGCACTTTAGGTTGCCTACCAGCAACCGCGTTTTGCACTTTAGGTTGCCTTTTTTATTGGGGCCTTCGGATTTCCTTCTAGAAACCAGCCCTTAACAACAGACTCATATATTCTGCTTCGGTTACCTACCTGCAATCGCCTTGAAGTTCATGTGGGTTTTCGCAGCTTTCGATGCGGAAATTACCGAATTTGTGATAGAGTAAACTCTTAGATTCATGATGGGATGACTTTATATGCGGATTGAGAAACCAAAAGATTTAGCTAGAACAAAGAAGAAATCATCTGCTTCGCAAGTGAACTCTTCTGGTGAAAAATTTACACTCGGCATGCCAACACCTGCCGCAACACTCACAGGTGCTCAAGCTACCTCTAATATTAACAATATTGGCGCGCTTCTTAGCGCTCAGGAAGTTGATAGTTCAAAAACACAAGCAAAAGCTGCTGTTAAACGAGGCACAGACATGCTTGATATGCTTGACCAACTAAAGGTGGGCCTTTTAAATGGCCGTGTTTCCCCTACCACACTCAATCGCTTAAAAACCTTGGCAACGAACTCACAAAACCTTGATAGCCATAAAAATTTAAAGAAAGTTCTGAATTCTATTGAACTGAGGGCTGAGGTGGAGCTGGCCAAACTAGCCCAGCAAAAATCTCAATAATTTAATATCATTGTCATCAGATAGCATTATTTACCTTATTTTATTCATTTGATTAATCAGAAACCTTAGTTTCACTTGACTTCCACAGCGATCGCTTTAAATACCATTCACACTCATTAATAAATTCGACGGAAGATCGGCGCGTGAGTTAAGGAGAGGGAAGACATGGCAAGAAAGAACATGGCAACAAAGAAAAATTCAAAAGTTTCGAAAACTGAAGATGGCCGTATCATTCTACCTGAAGGCTATAGCCCTTCTAAAGATGAGCCATTTATGAATGAACTACAGCTTGAGTATTTTCGCCAGAAATTACTTAACTGGAAAGCTGAAATTTTAGAAGCCACTAAAGAAACAATTCAGCATTTGCAAGATGATAGTGAAAAACACCCTGATATCACTGACAGAGCCACCTCTGAAACGGATCGTTCTTTAGAACTTCGCACCAGAGACAGGCAACGCAAGCTGATTTCTAAAATTGACGAAGCGATTGTTCGCATTGACCAAGGTGAATATGGCTATTGTGAAGAAAGCGGCGAGCCAATTGGCGTTGCCCGCTTGAACGCCCGCCCTATTGCAACTTTGTCTCTTGAAGCACAAGAACGCCACGAACAACGTGAAAGAGTGTTTAAAGACTCGTAACTTTCTCTCACGGGTTATTCTGCCGCTAAAAGCGGCAGGCCCTCCGAGGGGCGGTGCTTTTCTTGCGATCAGTTTATCGTACTCGCTCCGCTCCTTTCAGACTGATCTTGTGTGCCGAACGCCTATAGCGTCATGTCCCACAAACAGAAAAGAGCAATACTCTAATGTCGGAAGTGATGTACAATTTCATTCATCGAGATATCAAATCCCGACAATTAAGAATTCCATCAAACCATTATTTCATTTTGAATAGCCAGCGTCTTACGATTGGGAATAATTCCAAACCTCCAGAAACATAGGCAATGGCATAAGCATGAATAAATAGAAAAAATCCATTATAGTACGGAAGGTTAGGACTAAGCATCGTTTGAGATAACTGGCAAGCTAGCATAATACCGAATATCAGTGAGAATGATGCATAATTTTTTGTTGCTATTAGACGCCTGTGCAAGGGCAAGAGGAAAACAAGCCCAAACAATCCTATTAGATTGCCGCTCCCCCAAATTCCCCTTATCAATAAGGGAACCATACTTGACAGGTAATTTGCAAAATCATTAAAGACATAGTTGTTTAGAATTTTGACATATATAGACGACGGATCCCCTATTTCACTTAACGGTTTAACAATCTCCCCAGCGCCACGAATAATACTGTTGAATTGATTGATACTACCTAAGCGATCTTGAATGTCTGATTGCACGAATAAATGAGATAAACTTTCTCCAGGTCCTGGCATCCAGACAATAAAGGCACTACACCACTCTGCGAATGACATTTGGTTATAAGCAACACGCCTAGCCAGATTTGTATAAGATTCACCGTGAGTAAGCGCCCATTCGCCAAACAATTCATAGTTTCGGAATAGCCAGGGCATCAGCATGATAAAATAACCAATGAGTAATGATATAGTTAGTAATACAGCATGACCTCGCTGGCTTCTTAAGAGGAGTATTGGCAGGGGAGAAATTAATATTGGAACAAGCCACAGCGGAGGTCGGAAAAGGACCGCCAATCCGATAAGAACTCCTGAAACTAGAGCCAATATTATTGATTTGTTTTTATAAGAGAGTAGGGTGCAATAACAAAATGCTAACATCAATGCCGTGATGATTACATATGGTTGTAAAAGTTGGCTATGCTCGCTTAGGCGCCCGGTAAACAATACCAAAAGCGTAACTAAGACAGCAATTTCACTTCTGCTTGACAATTCACGTGCCAGTAAGAAAACCAAGATCAGAACCATAATCGCAATAATGGTTTGCACTATCATTATTATATCAGAAATTCTGTTTTCAGGACACTCATGCAACCTGGTGATATAGCATTGAAATTCTTTAAGAGCCGATGGTGTTAACCAGCCAATCGTTGCAATAAAAAAGGGATAACCAGGAGGATGATTGAAACCGGGCATATCTATGTTATGGCTGTTAGATAACCTTTTATTCTCCAGTACATTACTTGCTATTTTCATCTCTGACCAATTGAAATTATAGCCATCGGAAAATGTTTTTCTATCTATCAAGGTACTAGCTATAGAAATACTTACCCAATCAGTATCTACTGGTAACCTTTTATGATCGGCCATAGACATAACGATAAAAATAATCGCAACAATCATGATAAAAAAAAATGGTACTTTGCTTTTCTTCTGCATATTCGTCACTTATCTCAGATATATGAGATTTATTAATGGGCGTAATGTCCATGTTAATAGTTTATGCGGTAGGAGCTTGATCCCTATACGATAAAAAATGCCTAGAAAACCAGGAGTGATTATTGTTTGCCCAGCAAGGAAGCCTTCATAGCTAACTTGCGCGACACTTTCAGGCGTTAGCATGGGGACAAGTTGGGGAGTGCTTCCTTCGCTCTGATAAAGAAATTCAGTATCAACTGGACCTGGAACAACTACAGAAATTTTGATGTTTTTTTTCTGTAGTTCTTCACTAAGCGCCCTAGTTAACGCAATCAGATAACTTTTACTAGCGCTATATAGAGCCAATTTCGGAACGGGCATGAGACCCGCGAATGAAGCAATGTTCAAGATCCCACCACCCCCATGTTCCTGCATTTCTTCAATACAGCGGTGGGTTAATTCGGTTGGGGTGATCATGTTGAGTTGTGCAAGTGATTTAATCGTCTCAAAATGTGAGTTAGCAAATTCATCGGTATAGGCAATGGCTGCAGAATTTATAAGTGTTTCAACATAAAAGCCGTCTTGTTTAATTTTTTTTAGAATGGTGTTGGCCGCGTCATTCTCCATAAGGTCAGCGGACAGGATAAAAACTTCGCACTCCCAATTTTTTTTTAACTCATATGCTGAATGTTGTAATTGTTTCAAATCGCGTGCTACGAGATACAGTGTCTCCCCGCGTCTTGCAAATAAGTCTGCTAGAGCAAATCCAATGCCTCTGGAACCACCAGTGATTAACGTGGCTGGCTTTCTTTTTTTATAAGAATTACTCAAGCCTTACTAAAGTTCCATTTTATAAATTTCTATTATTTAAACAACTATTATATCTTATCACTTTGATTGAGTATATATCTTTTTATATTCAAATAATATTGACCGCAAATCTTTCTTATACTTAAGCTTTTCAATTTTCCAGCATTTCATCCCTCGATCTTATTTATTCCCGTCGCGAGCTAACTCATCGGTGCGTTCGTTTTCTAGACAGTCAGCGTGGCCTTTTACATAGTTTGGTTCGTATAGAGGAACACATTAGAAGTGGTAGCTTTCAAAGCGTTAAACGCTTCAATCGATCGCCGTTGAAAGCGAACTTTCTTCAGCTGAAACTTAAAAGGCGCAACTGATTTCCATCAAATGAGCAAGATCTTTTCTTCATCGTTTTACGTATAAGCAACATGCATATTTAGACAATTTATTTCTTTTTTTGCGTATGCATATAATTAGACACCGTTTTATTTAAAGAAATCATGGATGCAACTTGGCAGTGCTGTTCTTTTTGTGTTCCTAAATTTGTTTGCATTAGATAAATGTGTGAGTTAAGACCTGCATGGCTTTCTCGGTGCATAACCAAAAAAATAATACAGACAAGACCGTAGTGGGAAAGTCATTGATGAAAATACTGAGTAAGTTAGAATGGACAATGTTAACCCTCATCTTTGTCTATTCCCTTATTCCCTCATTTGGTGGATTGTTACGCGTGTTTGAACTCTCAGGTGGTCCTGTGATCATACCTGAAAATCCACGAGCCTTATCCAATCCATTACCAATCATTATTCACATTTTAAGCAGTTTCTTATTCTGTATCGCAGGTGCACTGCAATTCCTACCAAACATCAGACGCTATCAACCTGTTATGCATCGTAAACTTGGTCGCATTATCGTGATTGTAGGATGCATCTCAGCTGTAAGCGGCTTGTGGATGACACATTATTTCGCCTTTCCGGAGCATCTTCAGGGAGATTTACTTTATTGGGTCCGAATGGTTCTTGGCTCAATGATGCTTGTCTTCATTGCATGGGCAGTCATCGCAATCAGGTCGCGAAACGTTTTTCGGCACAGTGCTTCGATGCTGCGCGCTTATGCAATTGGTCAAGGTGCGTCTACACAGGCAATCTTAGGTATTGGCTGGATTATTGTTTTCAAAACAGAGCCACTGGGACCGGTTCGTGAAACCATGATGTTGTTCGCTTGGGGACTTAACTTGGTCATTGCAGAGGTTCTGATCAGCAGATTATTAATGCCGCAAAAACGGCCAATCAAAGCAACTACGCAAAGAGAAAATTCGATTTAATTACATATGGTTAATATGGCTGTGGATGGTGCAATTTTCAGCTCTTCCCCTCATAACTGACCAATAAAACTACTCCCCGATCTTGTTTATCCCGTCTCTTGCTAGTTCGTCGGCGCGTTCGTTTTCTGGGTGGCCGGCGTGGCCTTTTACCCAGCGCCAGGTGACGTTGTGCTTCTCTTCGGCTTCAACCAAATCTTGCCACAGGTCAGCGTTTTTAACGGGCTTTTTCGCAGCTGTTTTCCAGCCGTTTTTCTTCCAATTATGGATCCAGCTGGTGATGCCGCCTTTGACGTAATTTGAATCAGTATAGAGCACTACATTTGAAGGGGTAGCTTTCAAAGCGTTCAGCGCTTCAATTGCTGCCATCAGTTCCATGCGGTTGTTTGTGGTCTCAGCTTCGCCACCATTTATTTCTTTGCGGTGATCATCTTTAATTAAAACAGCACCCCAGCCACCTGGGCCTGGGTTTCCTGAGCAGGCGCCATCTGTGTATATGACGATTGCGTTGTCTTCTTCATTTGGCATTTTTAATTTTCTTTCAATCATCGTACTCCCTCACAAGTTTTAATGCATGTGAGGTTGAGAAGCAGGGCCCGGAGACGTTTTCATTTTATCTTTTATTGGTTTAAAGGATGACCAGGCATTGATTCATAGGGATGCACCCAGCCATCAAGAGCTTTTATGCGGTCTAGCCATGAGGCAATAGCAGAATAATCAGCCCAAGAGACACCAAATTCATCTGGCCAGTAAAGATATCCACACATTGAGATATCAGCGATGGTTGGCTCATCTCCCATGACGAAGGAAGAGTTATCCAGATGGTTATTTAAAATTTTCAAGCATGGTTTGATGCGCGCCCTTAAAAACTGGGTCACTTCAGTTTCACCTGTTTTGGCAAATTGCAGTAAATAACGCAGCACCGCGATATTGTTTGTCAGTTTATGATTATCCCACAAGAGCCATCTGAGAATTTCTAGTTCTTCATCTTCTGTTTCCGCACCGAACTTATTATATTTCGTGGAGAGATATTTCAGAATGACACCTGATTGAGTGATCGTTTTTTCTCCATCAATTAACACTGGTACTTCGCCCATTGTATTTAACTCAAGATACTCATCCGTTCGGCTACCTCCATTGAAAAAATCAACGAATTTTGGCTCCCATTCGACCCCACAAAGGTTGAGCATTAACGCCGCTTTGTAGGCATTTCCTGATTGAGCAAAACATGTGAGTTGAATTTTTGTCATGACGTTTCCTACATGGCTGATTTGAGACGATAAAGGACTTGATCCTAATTAGAGTTTAAATCCATAAGACCCGGGATTTGTGATCGACTGATGGAACTTTAATTTACGGACATATTCCATTGGATCTTTTTTCGCGACAAGTGCGCCTTCGTTTGTCACAAGCCAATCATTTGTGCGCGTAAGCAAAAACCGAAGCGCTGCTGCTCTTGCGATGATTGGTAAGACCTCTAGCTCTTCTGGTTGGATCGGTCTTGTTTTGCTATAGGCGCTCAGAAGCCGACTTGCTTTCGTGACATTATAGCTGACGTCTTTTTCAAAACACCAAGCATTAAGGGTGATGGCAATATCAAGAATCAAAAAATCTGAACATGCGAAGTAAAAATCAATCAGGCCTGAAACTTGGTCATTGAGAAAGAAGACATTATCAGGAAATAAATCCGCATGAATGATGCCTTTTGGCAAGTCTGATGGCCAGTTGGCCTTTAAAAAGTTGAGTTCGTTTTCAATCAATGAAACCAGGTTTGGATCTATCGAATTTATATCACCTTCAATGGCTTCGTAGAATTCTTGCATGCCGCTTATGGTAAAACTATTGGCGCGTGCGTTTTTATAACTCAAGCCGCTTTGATGAAACTTAGCCATTGCCTTTCCTAACTCACCGCAATGATGAGCTGTTGGCCAGCGAACTGACATGCCGTCTAAAAAGGTGAACAAGGCAGCAGGGCGCCCAGCGCACATTAGTAGGCTTTTGCCATCTTGATCACGAATAGGCGTTGGGCAAGTGATGCCGCTGTTCGCTAGATGTTCGATTAAATCCAGAAAAAAGGGGAGATCATCTTTATTCACCCGTTTTTCATAGAGAGTGAGGATGTATCTGCCTTTTTCTGTTTCTAATAGAAAATTTGTGTTCTCGACCCCCTCAGCAATTCCTTTAAATGATTTTGGTGCACCTAAATCAAAAGTGCTTAAAAAGTCATTTAACTGCTGATCGGAAACATTCGTGTAAACTGCCATTCACTTAACTTTCAGTGACTCTTTTAGTGTGCCTTCAGGTTGCCCACTAGCAACCGGCACGTTAGTGTGCCTTCAGGTTGCCCACT
>BAABWY010000013.1 GCA_040367435.1 Hyphomicrobiales bacterium 4NK60-0047b
ACACAAAGCAGCATATTTTAAGACTTGAAAAAGAAGGAAAATTTCCAGGACGATTAAAATTAGGAGCCAATCGAGTTGTGTGGCGATTGATTGAAATTTTAGAATGGATGCAGGAAAAACAGCAAGAACGAGATCTGCAATCCGGATGTTCAAGCAAAGCTATCTATCAAGATCGAATAATAAGGGATCCAAGAAAGTTTGAGGGAGATCCCTTTATCAAAGATGCCTTCATACCTGTACATCATATTATAAAACTAATATTGGCTGGAATGAGCCTTATTGAAATTCAAGCGATACACAACAGCCTCACCTATGAAGATGTTGTTGCCTGTTTTGACTATATCAATCAAGTGTCATCATCCGTTCTTGATACATCCTAGATATTAAAACCGCTGGAGAAATCTAACGGTTTTTTATTTTTGGGCAACTCTTGTGGCTTAAGCCCCAAGACCGGGCTCTATTTCGCGCAGTGCTCAACCAAGCCAAAAACGCTCTAGCTTATTTTATCTTGGCCCATTTAGGTCACGATCCCTGTTGCAGTAGTAAAGTTAGATAAAACCCATGCAGAATAGAACCAACCTATTATTTGATGAATACTATATTTTATATTATATTATTATTTAAATGCAATTTTTTCAAGCAATTTGAAATGATAAAAACATGCTAAAGCACATTAAATACACCGTATTATTTTTCATTCTATCAATTATCACTATAGCGTGCGTTTTCTACTTACCGGCTCAAATGCAAAGCAATTCTTTGCAAACAAAAGGATCCTGGACTGAGAAAACGTTATTAATATGGGATGCTAAAAACCGTGAGATGGTGCGGAGAAGATTCAAAGTATTTAATCCATTTGCCAAAGACTTAGATTTTTATTGGGAGCCAAAAGAAATATCTAAATTTTTATTTTCAAAAGAACTAACAGGCGAAGGAACTATAACTTGGAGAAAAAGCGATCTTCCTAAATATGATCCCAAATCCATTCACAGTATCTATAAAGGAAACTTAAAAAACGGAAAATTTCATGGATATGGTGAATTGCAGGTTTTGGAAAATGGATATGTCTATGATGGACTTTGGTTTGAAGGTGAGAAGCAAGGTGACGCTAAAGTTATTTACGAAAATGGGGATCATTATGAGGGTAATTTTGCTAAAGATTTGCCGAATGGAAAAGGTGTCTTAAAAACTGTATTTGGTGAGATATATGAAGGTAATTTTTACAACGGCCAAAAGCATGGCCTCGGAACATATTTAGATGCAAATGGTCATAAGCGTAAATCACGTTGGTACCGGAATAAAGAAAGTAGAGTAGTTGCAGCTCTAAATTTTGATAATAAAGTTTCTGCCAAGATCAAAAATGATAGCAACACTGTTATTGCTCAAAGAAATCCGTTAAGTTTGGGTGTTACTGTTAGACGTAATGTCAAACGTAAGTATGGGGTTGGAGGTACAAGAAAAACATTTCCATACAATGCAAACTTTAGTGATGGGATTCTAAAGATAAATCCTAAAGGATATGAAGAAAATTTTTCGTTGATAAAAAGCTGGAAAAAAGGTGGAAAAATAGCTGAATGGGGAATGCAAGGGGGAGGACCTATTTTTATATCACTCATTGCTCGTAATAATTTAAACTCACGAATTTATATTGAAGATTTGTATGTTGATGTTGATTATAGCTACACTGATCGCCATCCAGTTTTGAAAATATCGCCTCATTCTGGTTGCAAAGGTTTTCGGCCTACATTTGATTTTACAAATTTTGGATGGGGTAAGATTGTTAGTGGTGAAATATTATATAATTTTACTCAGTTTAGACAAAGCCCAAAAACTTACAGATATAAAAAGGTTTTACATGGTTTCAATAATGGTAAAATCATAGATGTAACTAATTCCATTAAAAATGAGAAAATAGATATAGAGGAATTAAGAAATCAATATTATACATGTCCATCTACTAAAGAACTACCATACTGCAGAAGTAAGCTTATTAACACAGGTGTTTTGGGTAATCTAAAACATAAAATTCGTGTTGAGGAATATGACCAAAGAATGATGAATACCACAATAGCGGGGGTTTTTAAATATAGATGGAGAGATCATAATAATAAACTACGGAATAGCCGAAATTATTTTGAAGTACCTATACAATTAGCAGCAATTAAGAGTCCTGATAATAGCGAATGCGCTGATCTACCATGGGAACGCCCACGTCCCTTACCTTATCCTATTGTTAGATTACCTCACGATAGAAATGGTTATAGCATAAGAGTGCCATTGCAACGTGCAATTTCAGTAAGAAGAGAAAGAAAAGTTACCATTGAGTTTAGGGCGCAAAAATCATCTATACATAGATTCAGAATTATTGCCATACTGTCAAACGGTGATCGGGTAGTATCTAAACCAGTGCTTCTTCAATATTATAAAACTCGTAAACATAAATTTTTTGGAAATTCTATTTCAACGAAAAATATGAAATGCTATATTTCCGCTCAGTGTTAAATAAAAATATCATTTTATTTTTTATCCAATAAGCTCTTGTTACCTATTATATCAATAATGTTTTTTATCTGATGAATTTTTAAAAAAGAAATTCTGCTGGGAAATATTCTAACCTCTAATATCGCACCAGAATTCATTACATTTGCTTGGTCAAATAAAAAATTTCCTAAAGAAAAAACAATGGGGAATTCCCTATCTCTGTAAAATATAATTTTTTTATTTGCTGCATGTGGATGATGTCCAACTATAGCTGAAATTGCTCGATTCCTCAGCAATTCAATTAAATATTTCTCTCTCTTAGAAATATCTAACCTAAATTCCTGTCCCCAATGAATAAAAGTAAAAACAGGAGGTTTTGCTTGTTTAATTAAACGGGAATTTAATATATCCGGCTTAATAAAATTCTTTCTATATGGATCTTTATTATTTATATCAGTTAAGCCTAAAATTCTGATATCTCCAAGATCAGTTATACGGCCGTGTTCAATCGTTTTGATACCCGCAGTCTCTAAAGTATTTTTCATGCTCTTATAAGCTAGTATACCGAGATCATTAGAATGATTATTGGCTAAGCTAACTGCGATAATATTCAGCTGTTTAAATAATGGCACAGTCAGGCTTGATGACATAGTCATAGCTTTAAATTTTAAATTCTGGGGAATGTCTTCTAATATCACACCCTCTAAATTAACAATTAAAGGCTGCCCCTGCGTAATTCCAATCACATAATCTGTAAACTTTTTTCTATTTTTCTTATCAGTTAGAAAAGTCGTTAATTCACGACCAACTAAGGTATCCCCAGCAAAAAACAATGATTTAAAATCATTGTTTTTCAAATCAAGTCTATTATTCGTTAAATTTTTTTTCAAATATAACTGTAAAATATAACTCGTAGTTTCTTTTAGAGGACTATCAAAATAAAATTGAGAATTTTTGTGAGCAGCTATTTCTAAATTCGCATTTAAATATTCTTTTTGTATTTTGGATTGGATGTATTGAGCGCCTACAGAATCGAGATGATCAGGTTGTTTAAGTCGAAGAATGGATTTAATATCACCAGAAGTCAGTGTATTTATCACTTCTTGATCTCGCTGAATTGCAAGATGATAAGGTAGAAAGTGAGAGAAATCTGTCGACTGGACAACGAGAGTTTGTTTTGACAAAAATTTTGTTAGAAGAATAATTACTTCATCCCAATCCTTACGCGTTGATTGACGACCAATCACAATAGGAATAATTTTTGCCTTCGGAAAATAAAATCGAATGAATGGAAGAAGTGCTCTTATACTATGCTCTTTTTGAAAAAGCTCAGATTCTTGAAATAAGTGATTTTTGGAAATTAAGTCTTCAGTAAATGAACTATTTGTTGTAACTTTTCCGAAGATAGTCTCAAAATTTTTGGTTGTTGTGGCAAATGGTTTTGTGGTTTTTCGGAAATGATCTGGAGCAATAATGATTATATTCTTGTACTGACCTTTAGAAGCATACTTAAACCCCTTTGCAATTAAATCAGCTGCCAACAAATGATGTGGAACAGTTACACCCGTCATTCCTTCCTTGATTGGCTCGATAGATTTAGCAGCATAAATTGCTTTATCAAATGCTGGCTTATCGTCATAAATTATTTTGAAGTCACTAGAATGTGCTGTACAATTTAATGATAAAAATAAAACAAAGAAAAATACTACCTTAGTGAAAAATAAGTTATGTTTTTTTATAATTTTTTTTTGTTCTTGAAACATTTTTTACCATCTCGTTAAGATGAAATTTGGTAGCCCTGAGGAATAAAACTCTGTTTTTTGCTCTTCATTAGTTTTTATTCTAACACGATCATCGACATAAGACCCAAGTTCTAACATCCTAATAGTATCATCCTTATTTGAATCGGCATCACCATTAAGTCCTTTCAGTATATTATAAGTAAATACACTATGTCCCTGTTCATCTATTTCTTGGGCTTCTTGTTTCTTTAAAGATGCCGAATATATTACAACCCCTGCCTCAGCACCATCTGTTTCAAACTTTTTGTAATATGCGTTACCTGAGTTGCATGTATCCACGAAAAGTATTTTTCGTCCTTTAACTCTATTAATTATATTGTTAAAATATTGCCAATTGATGATGGAGCTTCGTTTCCATTTACCGTTAGATTTTATTTGTGCATTAGTGGGTAAAAAATGATATTCAAAATCAATATTTTTTCCATGACCTGAAATCATGAATATAGTTGTATCGTTTTCGGATACCTTATCAAGAAAGCCTGCAATCTCATCCTTAATATTTTCTACAGTTGGCTCAAAATGTTTAATAATTTCATTGTTTCGAAAATTTGAAGCACCATTTACGAAAGTCAATATTCGGGTCTCTGAATAAAGTTTTGAAATTTTTTCTAGAACAGTTTTATTAAATTCGATGGCATCCTTCACAGCAAATTTTAAATCACAATCTCCGTTTAAACCTCTGCAAATATCTGGCAAAAAGGGGTAATTATTTACTCCCAAAGAAACTAAAAACAGTTTTTGTTTCTTTGGTTTAACATTCGCTTTGCTTGTAATAGTAATAAATTTTTCTGTTACGAAGCCTTCTTTATTATATGCAGTCACTCGAATGTAATTTTGGTCTTTCTTGAGGTTTACTCTATAGTAGTTTTGACTTTTTTTGTTCGGGACTATTACGGTTCCTTTGCGTCTAGATGTCGTAACTTTTCTGGGTCCAACATAAATATCGTAATTTATTATTTTTGGAGAATTTGACGCTGGAATAATACTGAGATCTGCATAATTTTTGTTAGTTATTTTTTCTCCCACTGCCAAATTAAAGCTGGGTGGGGGGATGTTTAAAAGGTATTGGAGCTCATTGTCCTTACCTTTTATTTTTCTAACAGCTTCTCTCGCGCTTCCAATTTGTAAGGCACGTATTATGATGTCAGGATTATTCAAATATCTATTCATCTGACGAGCTTTGATAAATCTAGCTTCTTTATCTACACCTTGGTTAAGGTGCCACCCTATTAAATTACTACCAAAGCCCGAAGACCAATAGTAACCTTGCGGCGTCCATATAATCCATTGATTATTTTTTGTATGTAAAATTGAAACCAATAGTTCGGTGCTTCTGGCATTCCAAATACGAATAGTTTGATCTGAACTTCCTGAGATCAAAAATCTTCCATCCTTAGAAAGAGCAAGACTAAGAACATGTCCTTCATGTCCTTCAAAATATAGAGGTGCAGTTTTTTTTTTTGTTAAATTATGCCTTGTTAGAACACCATTTAAACCTCCCGAAAAAACGTATCTTTTATCATGAGAAATGGTAAAAACTAAATGTCCAGAACCTGTATATTCGTCTTTAACAATTTCCTTGACTAATTTTTTTGATTGATAGACTTCAAGTGTTGAGTAAGCAATTAAATCGCTACTCTTTTTTACAGGTTTAAGCGACCATAAACCGGCAGTATTTGTTGACCTAATAAAATTAGAAATTGAAGAATTTATTTTTTGGGGCCGGTTTAGAGTTTTATCAGGACCAGGAAGACCTAGAATCCAATTTACAGGACCTAATTTATTAGGACAAAATGTACTAATTGGACAGGGATCATTGTAGCCCCAAGCGATATCTTTACCATTCGGTGATATAGCTAAAGACCAAACTGGATTACCATCTCCACTTAGTTTAATTCTATTTTTACCGCTAGGACCATTCCAAATATGGATATGATGATTTTCTCCACCCACAGTCGCAAACCATTTACCATCCTGTGAGGATGAGCTCGCTGTTACGGTATTTAAATGTTCAATGTATTCATGTACTATTTTATTTTCATCTAGATCAAAAACAATTTGTTTACTACTACCTGAACATCTAACACCGCAAGTTAATAGTAAGTATTTTGAATCACCACTAAAACTAAGCGAACCAATGGCAAAATTAAATTTTTTAGAAAGGTTAGAAAATAATTTTCCGGAATTTATTTGCCTAAGTTCTATGGAACCATCTGAGTTTCCTAAAACTACTAGTTTTCTATCTAGACTAACATCTATGGCATTGACGTTTTTCAGGTAAGATAATGCAAAAGCCTTATCTTCCGAAATATTTTTAATTACTACATTATTCTTATAAGCTATTATAATTTTTTTACCATCAGGAGTTATTTTCGCGGAAGATATACTACTGTTTTCTGAAGGAATTGATTTGATTAATTTTGGAGTAAGAGGATTATTGAGATCCCAGATTCTGACTTCGTCAAAACTACTAGATGCAAGGTAATCATTTTCAGAAAAAGACAAAGAAAGTATTGGTGATGAGTGTCCGAGTAGTCGTGATATCATTTGCCCTGACGCAAAATCAAATAAGCGAATTGTGCCACAACAGGGCATGAATTCATTGCCATCAGAGTCAAGCCACCCACCAACTGCTAGCAATCTATCTTCTTTAGATAGTGCCATACTAAATATTTTTCCGTCATTACCAAAGCCAATATTACCTCTTATTTTTCTAACTGTTTTACCAGAAGAAATATTCCAAACACGTATAACTTTATCACTACCAGCGCTAATGAGTTCCTCACCACTTGAGGTAAATATAAGGGAGTGCACAGGAGCGGTATGGCCACCTGTATCAATTTGTAAAATTGGTGAGTTGGCAGAAAGTGGCGTACTATTAGTTGCGAGGTAAAATAAAATCGCAAAGATCACGACTCTCTCGAATGAACGTTTGATTAAAATCATAGTGCCTCTCATTATCTTTGAAAAAACTAATATTTATTCTTTTGAGAAATACTCAATTTCACCGTAACCCCACATAGTTTCTTTTTTAATAGAACTCATAAGGGCTTTTTCATATAACCATTTAATGAAATTAATTGTTGTATTGTCATTCCCTTGGAAATTTAAAATTTTATTTTTTTCCCTCTCAACGTTTAAATATTCATCCACTTTTATTTCATTGGGAATAACTATTGATATGAATTTCCCAACTCCATATGTGCTTCCACCTACCCATTGATATTCATCATTCTCAGTAGGATAAGTAATTTTTTCTTTTGGTTGTAGAGTTATGATTTTCGATAAGAGAGGGTAATGATTTGGTAGTAACCGGCTTAACTTGCCTTTTGGGTCTAATTCTAATATTACTAACTGCCCTTCAACATCACTATTTATTTTAAGGTGAAATAATTCGTCTTTGCTAATTGAAGCACCACTACTAATTTCAATCTGCATATTATTATTTTTTAAATTTAATATATTTTTAAAGTCAGTTAAAATAATTGGTTTTTGAGTATTATCCTTTTTAATAGGTATGGTTTGTTTCTTTATACCACCTGATACATGAGAGAATTTAATATCCGTATATTGGTTTATTGATTCTTCTATCCAGTTCGTAAAACTTGATATGCGAGTGTAAACACCATAAGATTTTTTTTCTCCAGCGCAATTTGCAGTCCCCCAACTTACCAATCCTACTTGATATAACTCACCATTTTCATCGTGAGTTACCAAAGCACTCCCACTATCACCATTGCAAGAATCCTTTGATGGAATATCGTAGCCTGCGCAAATTTGTGTAGTGGATGAAATATTATACTCTTCATCTGATTGAGCATCCCATCTTGCTTTACATGCTTCATAAGAAACTATAGGTAAGGATGCTTCCATTAAACGAGCACATCCAGCAAATAAAGTGTAACCAGAAAGGAGGTCGTATTTTCGAAGTGTTGCTTTTGTAGCCCCCCCTTTTTTAAGGACTTCTACTGCACCAAAACCTGAAACACTTACCAAATTTTGTTCTTTCGCATCATAAGAAACATTAGTTGATAAAGAGGCCATAGGTCCATCCCAAGGCCGTGATATTTTTAATAATGCTATATCGTATCCAATTGCCTTCGATGCAGGTATTGGCTCAGAAACATCTTGGCCCTCAAAATTCCTAATTAAAAAATCTTGATACGCTTTGATGTATTTCCTATGGGCTTTTAAATATTGAGGGTGCAGTATGGTCTTAACAACTTTAAACACATGAGTTGAATTAAATGTCCTAAGATCACCGACACCTAGGACAACATTTAAACTCCCGTAATTTTGATTACCATTAAAATATTTGGATAAATTCTCATCTAAATCATTTACGCAATGCGCGGCTGTGAGAACCCAAAATCTAGAAATGATTGTACCCCCACAAATGGCTTGCCAGGTTTTTTTATTTTCGTCTTTCAAATGTAAAGAAGCAATCCAAGGCCATTCTTTTAAAGATGCTGGGCGTCCTCCTACGATTTTAGGGCGAACAGTAGAGTTTTCTTCACATGGTATTATTGATTGATTATTTTGTGCAGATAACTGAGTTGAGGAGCTTATTGAGAACAAGAAAACAAAAAAAGCACCAAGCTTTGAACAATAAAAAAAACGCATTCTCCACTCCCAAACTTGAAATTATTACACAGGTTTAATTTGCTTTAAATATGCAACATGCTTAATTTTTTATATTTACGTGACATTTTAAATTTAAAATTTTGTTAGAAAATTTTAAATTTAACAATTGAAATTTTAATCGCAAATAATGCTCAAGCACTCTCCAGTAATGTGATTTAAAGCTTTTATAATTAATTTTTATGGTTAATATACATGAAGTATTTGAGTAATGGTAGGGGTGTTGTAATGCGTAATGTTTCTAAAAAATCTTACTTGATAGTATTTATTGTAAGTATGTTTTTTTTACCTTCTTGTTCGTCAATCGAATCTTATCACGCTTTAAGCATAGATGATGAAATTCAATCAGATGAAAGCGCAATCTCTTATTCCCTTCCTAAGAATACAGTCACGGCAGTCCTGACACAGACAGATGGAAAATATGAGCTAACACTTTCGAAAAACACTACTGCCGACGATGATTTGCAATTTCATGCAAAGTATGACCGAAATATTTTTTATCATGATAAAATTGCTTTACAGACAACTTCTGATGGCTTTTTAGAAACTATTTCAAATCAAACGATTGATAAAACGCCAGATATAACAGAAAAAATTTCAAAAATATTCCTTACTACATTAGGCAAAAGTCCATTCTCTGGTAGCCTAAGGACTTTACCCAGTACTGGTTTAGAAAATAGCAATACCATATTCACATATGAGTTTGATCCATTTATTGCTAATGATCTAACTACAATAAATAAATTTCTACAACGCAAGCCAGGTTATTGTATTGCTATTTTTGATAACAATAGGAACCCACTACCTGGCTCTTGCTTACCCCAAAATGGACGAATCCATCTAGTTGTTGGGTCTGAAAATTCTAATACAAAATATACTAAAGTGGGTAAGAAGCCATTTTCGGGAGTTTTTCATAGACGTAAACGACAGTACTATGTTGTTGTGTTCAAGAGAAAACTATCCAGATGGGAAATATTATTAGGAGTTAGGGAAAGTTTCTTTAATGCCTCCCCAGTTGAAAAGGTTGCGCTAGGAAGAGGTGCTTTTATAGATCAAAAACAGACTTTAACGTTTTCAGATGGTGTTTTGACTAAATATGATATTGATAAACCAAGTGAAATGCTGGGCTTTGTAGGAACCTTGTCGATTATTGTAAATGCTGCAATACAAATACCTGGTTTACAAACCCAAGCATTAACAAATGAAAATACAAACTTTGAAAATCGTTTAAATGCTCGCGAGAAAAGGTTAGATCTTAAAGAAAAAGAACTTGCTTTAAAAGAAAGAGAACAAAATTTTCGCTCTCTAAATAGACAACAAATTTTGGATATTCCTAAAAGTAGTGAACTAAGAAATGAAACGATTTTAGAATTAAAAAAAATACATGATAGGAATTGCGAAGATGCAGGCGGAAACAAACAGTTTTGTGAAGATGAATGGAAGAAAAGGATAAATTAGGAATTTAAATTTTCCCTAAGGTAGTAGACATGATTGTAAGTAGTAAAAAAACGAATTTCGTACTATGGTTATGTGTTGCAATCGTTGGTTTAGCAATAAATTCCAATTATGCCATATCTGAAGAACGAGTCTGGAATGGGGATTTTGCCCCTGAAATGGTTACTACTGTTGGTATTGTTTATAAAAGTAAATCAGGTAAAAATCAGCTTTGTACTGGAGTAATAATCAAGCCGGGTAAAATATTAACAGCAGGCCATTGTTCTTGTGGAATTAAATCTAGTTACAAAGTTTTTCTCAGTCCTTCTATTAAGTTAAAATCCCAAAAGGGTAATCCATCATTTTTTTTTGGTGCACCGATTAAACATCCAAAATATAATTGTAATAAAATCGATACAGCACAGCCTGGAATTGATATAGGGTTAATTAAATTTAACCTGAAGGACTTCCCAGAGAATGCTCTGAAAACATTAAAGACATTGCCGAAAGTATTAAGGTTATTAACCGCACAAAAAATCTCGCTAAATCAGATGACAATAGTGGGATATGGCTTAACTAATATAGGACGTGATGGAACTATTGTGGCGGGTGGAGAAGGTGTTCGACGCAAAGCTAAAGTACCTGTCTTAAGTTGGTTTTGCACTGAGAGGTGGGCTAATTCCAGAGGGTGCTCTGCGTTCACTGAATTCATGTTATCCGATTTTGGAACGAACGGAACTGTGACTAACCCTAATAACCGAGATACCTGCGCAGGTGATAGTGGTGGACCTGTATTTGTAAAATTGAAAAAAGATTATTATTTAGTTGGGATAACGTCTAGGGCTATGTACCTTCGAGAACAGAACAGTCACATCAAGTGTGGAGGGGGAGGTATTTATGAAGTTGTTGGAAGAAATTCCATACTAGAATGGCTTAATAAAAATGATGTAGTATTAAACCTAGATTAACTCAATTATTTCAGTTTACTCAACAAATCAATATCTAAAAAAACACAAATATTTTGTAAATTATAAAAGTTATGTTTTAAAATCAAATGATAGAAATAATATTCTATACTCCATTATGGGATTTCTTAGCAATCGATTGTATTAAAAACATTCTGTTCTTATGCTTACTACAGGACTATTAATGTTTTTATCAGCACCCCATTGCCCCAAAGGGGTAAAAGTTTTGACTTACTTTTTTTTCATTATAATGAGATTATTACTCCTTAACTCTAGAACGCATGAATATTTTCTTTTATTCCATCATTTGAAGGCAAGGCAAAAGTTCTCATGCTTGTCTCTATGCCAAACAGTCTGGCAGTATCTTGCTGACCAATGATGTCGAAAACTGTACCGAAGAAATTTTTCAAAAAATGCTTGAGCCTGATCAAATTGAAACCATCCATACAGGACAAACTCACTCTAAACCGTTGAGAGAATTACGTCATTGATTTTGGGGGATGGGTTGAATCACGTGTTCCTCAAGCGGCTAAACTCTCTGACCTTTGTGTGGTACCCATTCACTATCAATCTAGAGGAGACTTAATCCCAGCAATTAAAACAATAACAAATCTTGAGACCTATAATTCTAATATAGTTATTCTGATCAACAACACACCAAAGTCTGTTGCAAGAGATTTAAAAGAGACTTTGCAAACCCGTTTTTCTAAATATCCTGTATTTATTATCAACCCATCAAAATATATAGCCCGCATGGCTGATGAAGGGCTCACACCATTTGAACTGTTTGAGCATAATGGAACAGATCGATATGCGCTGCGCTATATCATGCCTCAGCTTACAGAGTTTCATTCTTATCTCGATAATTTTAAATCCCATGACCAAAAATAATTTTGCTCAGGACATTTCATTTGCAGAAACGCAATCCGTTAATTTTGAAAGCACAGTTTTAGCCAAGCCTTCACAGCTAAAACCAAATCCAGATATTGAACTGTGTAATCGCAAAATTAACACTCACATCAAACCGTCTGAATATAACTGCTTTATTTCCCATATTGGTCGCCAACCCGTTTCAAAGGTACTACGTCAGCTCATTCTAGATTTTAACAAGCAACAGAATGAAGAAAATAAAATCACTCACTAAACAAGACCTAACTGATCAGCCCGTACAGTTAGATTTATTTCGCATTGTCTCGACACCAAGTTATATGAATGGGTTTGCATTTTATGAAAGCATCCCCCGCTTTGTTGTTGGCCGCGGACACGCTAAAATTATCAAACGCAATAAGGATTGAACAGCTGCCCCTATCAAACGATATTTTCGTTTTGAAAAGAAAGACTATCGTTTGCAAATGGAACCAGCTTACATTGAACAAGATGATGGAAGCACCAGAGCTCAATTCCTCTGAACACGAGAAGCCATTATTGAAAAAATCATTATGAAGCTTGCCGTTGATAGTGGCTATTTCTACAATAGTTGAGGCGACAACAAGCAAACTGATAATTTTCTGCTGCCAACCAGCCTTTACCGCATACATTTAGAATTAAAGAAACGCGGCAAACAACGTGCAAAAAGCAAAAGCTATTCATACCCGCAAATCAGAGAGGCCCTCTTGGTTCTCTCAAAAACCAAACTACACCTCAAACCTCTTGATGGAGATGATGATATGATCATCTCTCCCCTTGGTGACACAAGCTATATCAATCATGATTGAGCAGAACCCCAATGAACAAAGGCCACTCTATGCGTGCATCTGAATAGTCTCATATCTAAATCAATTTTAGCTCGCAATTGGAGACAGATAGATTATGAACGTATCATCTGAGATCACTCCTATTTAAGTTGATGGATGCGTACCATGCTTGGCCTTAAATATACTTATGCCTCACCAAATAAGAGCTTTAACATCAAGCTTTCAACCCTTATTGAAAATAGCGGCATTTCTCTTTGTGAACGTATGAGTGATAATCTTAAATATGTAGTGCAAACATTGGAAAAACTCGATGATATCATTGCCTGCTATAGCATTGAGCCTCATTTTTGAGTTCACCCGAAAACCAAAAAGGGACGCGTTTTATTTGACGCAAAAATTATTCTTTGGGCCACCAAAAGCTTTACAACTCATCAAATCCAAAACAACATTCATCATGAGCGTTTAAATGATGCCCGAGTTGATGGGCAAGGGTTTCCAATATTAGAGCCATCGAGAGCGGATAAACTCCCCTATAAAGAGTTTGCACAAAAACGCTCGATCTATGATCAAGCATTGCCTTTGTTCGGAACCCCAAAATTGTGAAAAACCAACACAAACTGAAATCACTAGGGTACGATTTCATTCCCTCCTAGAGGTCAGGATCACTCGTTTTGATCCCCTATCAAATTTATCTGGACTTACATTTAATATTTTTTCTTTTTCATCAGCAAATTTTTACTACGTTTTTATTCCCTTTAAATACATCAAACTGATCAGGCAGATATTCAGAGACCATTCCCCGAGTTTTACACAAAGAAGGATACGCTTTCATTCCCCTTTAGCAAGGATAACCAAACAACTAATCCGTTTTGACTCCCTGATAACAAGTGATTGCAAACGTTTTGATACCCTCTTTGACCTTCAATTGGGTTGTTTTCATACCCTTCCATCTAAAGCTTCATCGCAGCACAGAGCCAAGATTAAAAACACCAACCCTTCTCTAGTCTTTCTATATCCTTTTATTCTTTTATTAGCCTCGTAATAAGCATTGTAAAAAACTCATCATTAGATTTGTCTCATTCAAAAATTTGAAGTGTTTTTAAAATTTGCTGGTGAAAAAAAGAAATAGGGACAGTTCGAAACCTATGAGAGCGAGCACTTAAATTTGACTTATGGCAAATTTCCTTAAACTAAACACTGCGATTTGCATTTCAACACAAGGAGATTGATCATGAGTAATACTCAAACAAATGATTTGCCCGCTTTTAATGCTTTTGTCATCGTTGACAGAGGAAAACGCCAAGATCCATTTTGGCTAAAAGTCGGTGCTGCATTTTCGCACAAAGATGGAAAAGGTTTGAATCTCGTTTTACAAGCACTGCCGCCTAGCGGGCAGCTGGTGCTTCGAGACTATGAAGAAACAGCCGGCCCATCAAATAACAAGTGATTTTAAGAATTACTTGTCAACTTGCCACCTTTTTAAGAAAGGTGGCCTTTTTTAATAGCCACAAACCATTCATTGAAATCTTTATGGCCCGCATAGATATCAGAACAATCGCTCTGCTCTATTCCTGGTAGTGACTTTTTGAAAAACTCCTTTGAAGCTTCCCCGGCCTCATCATTGTCGAGATAGAGTTTGATCTTTTTGATGTTTTTGTTTTGAAGATATTTCACAGCCTGGCGCCTTAGGGCGGTGCTATGTAAGATCAAAATCCCTTCATCTTTTGGCAGATGCGTCTGATAATTTACAAAACTTAGAAAATCCATAACCCCTTCAAAGATTAGTACGTTTTCATTACCCTCTACATTTATGGTCGAGATGGTTTTGCCTGTTCCAACAAATCCTTTAAAATAGGCATTGCGCGTATCAAAGCCATCCCCATTGGGCCATCCCAATGTGAAGTAAGTCTGCGCACTACCAAAGCGCTGATAATGAACTTCTTTGAGATATAAATGTGCGACTTCTAAACACAAGCAACGTTGCTTTAAATAGGTGAGCAATGCCGGATGGCTTATGACTTGAACTTTTATAATTTTGGTCACAGAGTGATCGCCCCCCATTGAGTGGTCCAATTGTAAAGTTAATTTAAAGCTTGCATTTGGTCCACTGGAATTTTTCCCTCAA
>BAABWY010000014.1 GCA_040367435.1 Hyphomicrobiales bacterium 4NK60-0047b
GTTCATTAAATTGGAGACCGCCAACACCTGAGGGAAAGATTCCAGTGGACCAAATGCAAGCTTTAAATTAACTTTCCAATTGGACCACTCAATGGGGGCCGATCACTATCCTGGCCTATTACCCGAGCCATAGCATCACTTTACCCACAAGCTGGGCTGGTGAAAGTCAGGGGTTTGGCTTTGCTCATTTTACAAATGTAGACTTTACTGTCCCCCTGCCCCCAATTCAGGTAGAAAATTTCTTTGCTCTAAAACAACGCCAGAACGAATATGCCACACTCACCCAGGAAGTTGAAGGGTTAGTAAGAACCTTTATGCAAAACAGCCCTGTCACGAGATACAGTGCTCGGAAGTTAGTGATGCTGAGAATAGAACGCACAAAACCTGCCTACAAAGGATTGCACCTTCCCTTTTTCAATGATTGATTTGGCCTTTGGAAAAAAATTGGGACTACTGCGCATTACACGTATAAATACGTGTAACTTCTTTTTTCAATCGTACCTTATTCGTACCCTAAAAATCCTTCAATTTTTAATGGCTAGAATGCTGTAGTTTAACATTTTGATTTTATTAAGTAAAATGGCGATCCCACGAGGATTCGAACCTCGGACCTACTGCTTAGAAGTTTCATTAGGCAAGCAAACTTAGTGGAACATAACGCGACTTAACTCACTGTTCTTACTTTATTATTTAGACCCCACCTACCTCATAAGATAACTTAGTAGAATGCTGAAACTTCAGCATTTTGCTACCTATTTTTTACCTAAGAGGAAGACCATGGCTAAGGAAACACTGACTGATTTAAGAATAAGAAAACTAAAACCTCCAGCAAAGGGACAAAGTGAAATATGGGATAATAAACTACCTGGTTTTGGTGTGCGTATAACCTCCATGGGCACAACCTCCTTTGTTTTGCTCTATCGCTTTGAAGGCAAATCTAGAAGATTTACTCTTGGGCGCTATCCCATCTTATCGCTTTCCGCCGCTCGAGCAAAAGCACATGAAGCACTAGTGAACATCAATGCTGGTGGAGATCCTGCTTCAGCAAAACGTCAGACCAATAAATTATCCGATACTCTCCTATTTCACGAATTGGTTGATGAATTTATTGAAAAATATGCGAAGCGCCAAAATAAGACCTGGAGAGAAGCTGAGAGGATTTTAAGAAGAGACTTTCTTCCTCCATGGAGAAATATGAGAATTGACCAAATTACAAGAGCTGATGTTAATAAAATACTAGATAAAATTATTGATAGGGGAGCGCCGAGTGGAGCTAATCACTGCTTTGCAATGATTAGACGAGTTTTTAATTGGGCAATCGAGCGCGGCCTTATTGAGCAATCTCCATGTGCTGGTATGAAACGCCCTACTAAAGATATCAGTAGAGACCGTGTTCTGACTGACGAAGAACTTCAAGCTGTTTGGAATACCGCCGATCAAGAGAAATACCCTTTTGGGGTTATCACTCAATTACTCATACTTACTGGACAACGCATTGGTGAAGTAACAACAATGAGATGGCAGGATATTGATTTAGGAGAACAACTTTGGAATCTAGAGGCAACAAGAAATAAATCAGGCAGAGCGCACATAGTTCCATTAACAAATTCTGCAGTAGCCCTCATTAACAAAATCCCTTATTTGCATAATGAACTATTGTTTCCTGCTCAAAAAACGAATGCCGATCGACCTGTTTCAGGTATCAGTAAATTCAAAGCTCGGTTAGATGAAGTCAGTCAAGTTTTTGATTGGCGTATGCATGATTTACGGCGAACCGTTGCAACCGGCATGGCTAGAAAACAAATCCCTCCTCATGTGGTAGAACGTATTTTAAATCATAAATCAGGCACATTCGGTGGTGTAGCTGGTGTCTATAATCGTTTTGGATATCTCCCAGAAATGAGAGAGGCTTTAGAAGTCTGGGAAGACCATATTCTTGGTCTAATCAGCGACAAAGAAAAAGATTCAATACCTCCAGTAATCTGCGAGTACTTTTAGTTTCGGGTGTCATCATAAAATAAAAGTACTGCCCCCTTTTTGATCTTTTTTTGTACCAATGGATTACAACATAGCGCAACACAACCCAAGATTGCGGTTGAAATTCGTTTCAATCTGATACATATTTTTTCTAAGAAGAAGAAAAAATACAACAAGAATAACAAGATACATCATCCAATAGGTTTATTTTAACCATGTAATAGCACACGCTATAACTAGTCTAAGAAAGTAAACACTATGAATAAAAAACTTATCGACAAAAAAGAGCTCTTGGAAAAAGTTCCTTATTCTTCCCAGCATATTTTACGGTTAGAAAAGTTAGGTCAATTTCCTCCTAGACGGCAGATTGGTGAAAACCGAGTTGCTTGGCTCGAAGAAGAAGTCGATCAATGGATAGATAATTGTGAACCATTGAAACATCCCGTTCAATATCAACTACCTGAAATAATTATTCCTTATCAAGAAAGAATTATTTCTTGTAACAGAAAATTTAACGGAATGCCTTTTGTCAAAGATGCATATATTCCTGTTCTTTCTGTTATAGAACTAATCTTAAAAGGAAAAAATGTTCTTCAAATCATTGAGATACATAACTCTTTAACAAAAATCGATGTCGCAGCTTGTCTTTCCTATTTTTGTGAAATTACAAGAGACGAACTAGCCTTTATTACATAGGGCAACCAAACCGCCAGTGAAGTCTAGGCAAGCTGGCGGTTTTCTTATCTGGCACCTCTTGACCTTAAGACGGTCAAGACCGAGCTCTATTTCGCGTGCCGCTCAACCAAGCCAAAACGCTTATCAGCTTTTTTGTCTCGGCCCATTCGGGTCACGATCCCTGTTGCAATTTAAATCTAAATTTAAAAACAGAAACAAACTTCTGCTTCTTGCCTGAAACAAGAACATAAACTAATTACGGATTATCTCTGCATTTGACCCATACAGGTCTATTGCGGTATCTAATCATCCGTGTCGCCACCTATAAGTACTGTTGATAAAAAGCCGACAATTCCAAGCCCTAAACATTCGGTGCTTTACCGTATAGATCGCAGGTCAAATCAACTGCTCTAAGCGGACATGAGTTAGCTTGGGAATCAAGACAGCACTGGCTAGGAACAGATCTGCTGATTTCTTTCTCTCTCGCGTACCTGAGGGTGGTGTGCTTATGGCTTAAGATCCTCTCGTTTTCACATATTGGGCGATGTAAACCCTTCAACCTCCTCTCCTGAATAGTAGTATAAGTACTATTAGAACAAGCTCCGGCAGAATAGTCCAGAAACCCGCAAGAAAAACGCACTATAATTTTAAAATGCCAAATGCCTCAATCCAGAAACATACGAAGACAGATTTTTGTAAGTCTCAGATGCAAACGCCTCGTCCGGAATATGATTGTCTTCAAGCTCTTTTACTAACTGATCAATTTTCTTGAACAAGAAATCATGAACTAAACTCGCCTCACCTTTCTCAAGAAGACTAACTTTTCGTATGAAGTCTAGATGCAGTGTTTCCAATTTCTTGGGGTTCAAGTACTGCCTATATTCTCGCAAAAATGATTCCGCGCCAGATAGACTGTCTGATTGAAATAAGTGCCTCATTGCAAGTGATGACGAAATCACCTCAGAATACAATCTTGAGTCGGCGATGCTTGAAAATGTTTGATTTACCGTCTCGTCGATCAAGCTTTTTGCACCAGTGGAGTAAGAAGTCAAGAGTTTAGGACTGATAACACCTTGGACAACCTTTTGGATAAACCACGGTAAGCTGCGTTCATATTTTGAGTCGCTTAGCAACCTCAAACGCTCAACTTTGACTTGATTATATAAGTTTTCAAACGCTTCCACTTCCTTACCTTCAGGTATGCCCAAGCGTTCGCCTCTGGAATCTGACGTTTCAGCAGTGTGAATGCTTCTAAGTAACACTCGTTTTTGACGTTCTCCAGGATAAACAAGCTCACCAAAATCAAGAATGATTACAGAATTATCGTTCTTGTTGCGTAACCTAAACCTCTTCTTCGAAAAACCAGTTGGGCAATCCGCCTTGTTGCAATCAAATCCACGAACCCACTCTACTTGAAGCACTCCGTAGGCAATCGCCTCTCTTATTGGATCGACAGGTGCATAAATTATTTTTTGCGCATGAATGTTCGCAACTTTTCGGCGCAACGAATAGTACGCTTTCGAATCACCACCAAGAGTATAAACACCATGACTACCGTAGATCGAGGCGATTGAATAGATGCTGTCTACTCTGACGTCTGGATTTCGCGGTGGATATCCACTCTCTCTGACAGCCTTGTCATAAGCCAGTGATGAACGCAATATGATCGCCTGATATTGTTTCCTTTCTGAATTAACAACTCGACTTGGAAATAAAGGTACATTTGGGTGATATCGAAAACCGCTCTTGGTTTGCTCCACTAATCCGTTCGCAGCTTTAACGATATCAATATTCCTAAAAATATTTGCAGTAATGTATTCGGGCAATCGGCGCCAGCGCCAGTTATATTGCCGAGAGGAATTACCATATTCATATTCCACGAAGGAGAGTTTGTTTTGTGAAATACGGGCATTTGGATATCTTTTGCTGTATTCACTAACACCAGAAATAGCCTTAAAAATTTCTTCAATCGCCAGAGTGTCTCTGCGAGCTCCAGTCTTTCCAACTACATGTGTCCGGTGGTGCCATTCTTGGTATAGCCCAACTAAGTTGTCAGCCGGCTGAAATATCTTTGAACCAACCGTTTTCGATCCACTTGAGTTATCGAAACGTCTATTCGGTTTACCGAATTGGGCAGCTATTAGTTGCTTTTCGTTCTTAGACCAATTATCGAGAGACGCATTCAAGTTTTTCTTAGAAAGAGCCTTAGATATAATTGCTGCTTGATCGTCTATATACTTCTGAATGTTACTAAGCAATTGATCCGTGGTCACTGCATCGACATTATGCCGAAATTCGAGGATATAGGAACAAATCTCCGCGAGGCGTTCACCTAGCACTAGGGGGTTTGCAATCTTATCGCGCAATTTTAAACTGCCATAATGAAGTTCAGTGGATTCTATTATAGAACTCTTCTGAGATATCGGGATCGAATCATTCTCGTAATAAGCAATAGCTTCCTCAAAATTTGCATCTCTTTCCAATCTGATTGGCCCCTTGCTGGTACCTGCTTCTGCCTCAGCAATCGCTATTTCGTAAAGTGAATATATCGCGTTCTCAATTTCAGTTGCGACCACCGGCTTGGCTAATTTCAGCAAGTTTCTATTGCGTGCTAAAATAGCTCGTTGCTGCGTCCGGTTGAGCTCGGAGACGTCACGAAATCTTTGGTAGTCCGTTCGAATAAAAATGTTAGTTTGAAGCGCTAGGGATCGTTCAAATTTAGCTCGGTTGATAATAATTTCATTAATAGATAGCTGCAAGTAACCCATTAATTCATCTATTTTGCGTTCGATGTTACCCAAGCGGGCTTCAACCACATCAAATCTTGAATGCATCTCCTCTCTAAAATTCAGGAGAAAATCATAAATTGCACGCAAAAAAGTAATTTCTGGTTTTTCCCCGCTCCCGGATAACATTTGTGCAAATATTTGTAAAAGCGCTATACCTGCCACATATACCTGAAATGTTGATGCTGCCATGGTTAGCAATCCGATTGTTTGACCATTTTGCGCTACAGCGCCTGTTTTTTTTGCAATTTCGAACGCTTTGGAAATTTCATGCAGCTTTTGAAGGTGTTTCGATGCATTCAGAAGGTTCACTACTGCCCTTTGAAGTCCAGGTTGTTTGAAAATATATTCTAAAATACCAGCTGCCAAAATTGCAGCACTTTCAAGTTCCTGTCTAAAGAATTCGTCTGATTCGCTGGACTGCAGCGCAATTGCCTTGTCCATCTCATGTGGTAGTTTTTTTGAGGCGGCTTTCCGTAAATCTTGATCGCTAGCTATCTGACCATTTTTACGCATCTCAGCTAGATCGTCTAAGGCGATCTCTACACCGTTTAAAAATCCTCGAAGTTTGGTGACACTGTTGCCATTTAGCCCGTCTCTTAGGCCTGGGGCGAACTTGTCTGCGATTTTGGGGTGGTTGGCTCTCAGGTATCCATACAGGACTAGAATGTTGTTACGAAGGTTCCCCTTCATCGCATTCAAGGTAGCATAATGAAGGGACTTTAGGATCTGGCCGCCTTCTTGAATTTTTATTGTTGGATCGTTGGTGGATTTAGCCGTCAAGCCTAGTAGACCAACAAGCGCTACTCCTCCGATGGCCCAGGGCCCGGTTATTGTTCCCGCGTAGGCGGCGTACCCTAATCCACCGTTAGCAGCTATAGTGCCCAGATTGATGTACTTATCGTTGAGCTTATCATCGTTGATTAAATCTTCGATATTCTGATAACCTACAATATCCAAAACACCATTTACGAAGCTCCGGCTCAGGTCAGTGTCATTATAAATTATTTTGTCCAAAAATTCCGTGGAGACGTTTGTATCACGCAGGTTAGATAAAATATTGAATTGCTTCCGCATTTCTTCGCGATATAGTGAAATGCCTCTATCTGTTAGGCCATGCTGGCCGATGGTTCGGTCCAACACCGACTTGATGTTTGCACGAATTAGAGAATTCCTCATAGCCATTAGCCTGAGATCACCCAATTCTAATTCTTCTGATTTCGCTATATTCGCGTAATAGAGAGGAGACAAGTTAGTAGCGATAATTCCATATAGAAATGATCTGCGAGACATCCAGGTATCATTCATATTCATCTCTCGTCAGAAAATCGATTGCCGTTATGATCGCCTAAAGTTGGTAGACCTGACCTGTAGGTTAGTTGTTCAGTGTTGCTACGTCAACGTTAGCGCGGAACAGCGACTTTACCCTAAGGGTTACAAGTCGCTGATTTCTATGTCAGCTTAACGCGACGGCTCTTCTCCTGATAGTTGACATAATCACTCGAACGTGAGTTTGCCGATCCCCACTTCCGCTTAATAGCGAAAAGCGAGGGGCTGGGTTCGTGAGTTATCGCAAGAGTGCCAGGACTGTTTCTGGCACTTCTCAGCCCCTAATAGCCCTTCATCAAAATTTCTGCTTTGTAGTATAATAGCTGAATTTAATTCTATCTTATTTCCTCTTTGCCCCACTGAGGCAAATAGTTTTGACTTCTTTTTTATTTCACTAAGATAAGTGTAATAGCCCTTAACCTCATTCCATGAACATATTCTTTTACTCTATCATCTGAAGACAAGGTAAAAGCTCTCATGCTTGTCTTTATGCCAAGCAATCTGGTCGCATGTTGCTGACCAATGATGTCGAAAACTGCACTGAAGAAATCTACAAAAACATGTTCGAACCAGGACAGATCATAACCATTCATCCATGAGAACAACTCAACCTGGCTAAGTGAGAAAACTATGTCATCGATTTTTGAGGCTGGGTGGAATCTCGCGTGCCACAAGTGGCTAAATTATCAGACCTTTGCGTTGTACCAATTCGCTATCAATCAAGAGGCGATTTAATCCCTGCCATCAAGACCATTAAGAATCTTGAGTGCTATAATCCCAATATTGTGATCCTCATCAACAACACCCCTAAAGTCGTGGCCAAAGATTTGAAAGATACTTTACAAAAGCACTTTCCAAATCATCCGGTGTTTATTATTAACCCGTCTAAATATATTGCTCGCATGGCAGATGAAAACCTCACGCCCTTTGAGCTCTATGAACAAAGTGGAACCGACAGATATGCTCTGCGCTATATTATGCCACAGCTCATTGAGTTTCATACTTATCTTGATAATTTCAAACCAAATGACCAAAAATAAATTTGCTAAAGACATCTCATTCGCTGAAACTCAATCAGTCAATTTTGATCAGACAGTTTTAGCTAGACCATCACAGATTAAATGAACATCTTTTGAAGAAAAGTGCTCCCGCAAAATTAATGGTCATATCAAGCCTTCAGAATATGAATGTTTTATCTCGCATATTGGGCGAACTTCAGTTTCTAAAGTCCTTCGTCAGCTCGTAATAGGCTTTAATCAACAACAAGATGCAAAAAAATAAATTTGAGCTTAATGAAACGCTGAAAAACCAACCGAAGCAATTAGATTTATTCCGCATCGTATCAACGCCTAACTACATGAACGGCTTTGCCTTTTATGAAAGCATACCTCGCTTTGTGGTAGGACGCGGTAACGCTAAAATCATAAAGCGTAACAAGGACTGAACTGCGGCTCCCATTAAGAGATATTTCCGTTATGAGAAAACAGAATATCGTTTACTTCTCGAGCCTGCATTTATTGAATGTGAGGATGGTAGCACCAAGGCTCTATTTCCAGGCACAAGAGAAATGGTCATTGAAAAAATCATCATGAAGCTCGCTGTTGATAGTGGGTATTTTTACAATGGTTGAGGAGACAATAAATCAACGGATAACTTTCTGGTCCCTACCACTCTCTATCGTATCCACAAAGAATTGAAAAAACGCGGCAAGAAACGCCGTAAGAGTAAGAGCTATTCATATGATCAAATCAGAGAAGCCATTCAGGTGTTGACGAAAACCAAACTTCATATCAAATCCCTTGATGGCGAAGAGAATATGATCATCTCTCCCCTTTGAGATACCAGCTATTTCAATAAAGATGAGTGAAAGCTCAATTGAACAAAAGCAACCATTTGTGTTCACCTGAACAAATTGATTTCCAAATCAATACTGGCTCGCAATTGGAGGCAAATTGATTATGAGCGTATTATTTGAGATCATTCTTTTTTAGGGGGCTGGTTACGCACCTTGTTAGGTCTTAAATATACCTATGCCTCTCCCAACAAGAGCTTTAATATCATGCTCTCAACCATCATAGAAAACAGCTGAATTTCACTTTATGAACGTATGAGTGATAATTTAAAATATGTCGTTAAAATTTTGGATGAGCTTGATGACATAATTGGCCGTTACAACATAGAGCAAGTTTTTTGAGTTCATCCCAAAACAAAAAAAGGATGCGTTTTATTTGACGCAAAAATTATCATCTGGGCGACCAAGAGTTTTACAACCCACCAGATACAAAACAACATCCATCATGGGCGTTTAGATGAAGCAAGAGAAGGCAGGCAAGGCAATGTCATTCTCGAACCCTCACGATCGGATCAGATACCTTATAGAGAGTTTTATTCCAAACGAAAAGAATATGATCAGGCACACCCTTTATTCAACTCATCTGATTGTTAAAAACTATTCTTCAATGACTAAAATGAGGGTACGTTTTCCTTCCCCGCTAAACACGAAAATTCAACGTTCTGGTTCGCTTTCTAATTGTGGGCATTATTTTTCTTTTTCACCCAGCATCTTTTC
>BAABWY010000015.1 GCA_040367435.1 Hyphomicrobiales bacterium 4NK60-0047b
GAGTGGGGAAGGGAGGCAGTGAAGCACTAAATATAATTCAAGGTGAGCACTATGAGTAAAGAAATGACAAGTACGATTGAAGCTTTTGCACTTGATACTGAAAACCGCACAAAGTTTGAAGATGCTCTTTCAGAGAGAAATAAAGGATTGCTGGCAAAGTGCTTAGGTGAGGTCAATGTGCTCATTGTTGGGTGCGGCTCAGTTGGGTCTTATATGGCTGAAAAACTCATCAGAGCTGGGGTAGGGGAGATGACACTCATCGACCCTGATGAAGTTGAGAGCCATAATCTAACAAGGACGACATACAAATATAATGACATTGGAACACTAAAGGTAGAAGCCTTATCGGCTCATTTAAAAGCGATTAATCCGTGGTGCTCAAGCAAGGTTGAAAGTGAGAAGTTTGAAGCTGTCTCTAAACAGAAAATAAAAGACTATGTGCAGGCAAGCTCACTGATCATATGCGGTGCTGATGATAAGGTGACGCAAGGTATCCTTAATCGTATTGCGAGTTATCATGATAAGCCGATGATTGTGCCTGGGCTTTATCAGGGCGCTAAGGGAGGTGAAGTGGTGATGGTTTTACCTGGTATTACTCCTTGCTTAGAATGCACGGTTGGTGGTCGTTCTTTCACGGCGACACAAACTGAAGAAACCATAGGGCGACAAACGGATTATGGGACAGGACGGTTAGAGGGGGAAATTGCGCTGGGGTGTGATGTGCATCATGTTGCTGGCATAGCCAGCAAGATAGCACTTTCTCTACTTTCGTTGATGTCTGGTGATGAAGTTGAGATGAGTAAGTTCATCTTAAGACCGCTACAGGACAAAACAAATTATCTCACTCTTGGTATGACACCAGACTATTGGTTGTTTGGTGAGGTGTTTCAGGAAGTGCCGGGGCAATATGCCTATCAAAGCCTTTGGATACAGGCTCACACGAATGCAAATTGTAGTGTGTGTGGAGACAGAAAGTTAGGGCTCGATCCGATTGATGAAATAGCCACTGAGGTAGATGAAGAGAGCTTGTCTACTCAATTTGGAGATATGACTAATGAGCTTGCTTGAGCCGGATATTGACGATTTGCGTAAAAGAGTAAGGAATAATTCGGAGACAGTTGATGAGGCGAGTTTTTATGATCTGGTTTTAACGATGATTGTGATTGGTGGGATTGTTTGTGTTCTGTATGTGATTTTTTGATGAACGACGTAACGCCAATGATGAAGTTGTTTTTGCAGCTGGACCAAATGTTATTGGTATATTGGTCTATGGAGTAACTTTGATATTTTGGTGGGGAATTGTTTAAGATTGTGGACAAACTTGCGTATCAACCATTTTAATGTCAATTCATTGCTGTGATTGTAATAAATTAAATCAATCAATATCCGAAGGTTTTTATTTGTATTTATGATCTAATACTTAAAGTATTATTCTGGCTTTGGAATTGTAAGATAGTAATCATATTATTTGGAAGCCATATATGGATATAGATATTGACGATGAACTTAACAAAAAAGAGCAGTTAAAATCAGAATTAGTACAATATTTGCAGTCTGGTCATATCAATTTTTTAATAGGATCAGGTGCTTCTTGCCCAGCAATAGAAACTTTCAGTGATATTGAGGCTCAGTTAGATGCGGCTCTTGAAGATCCAAAAGAACTTTCATCTAAACTCTCAGATTTTTTCAAAACCATATTTGATGATCAGCTTCATTTGATTGAAGATCTTGATCTCATATTAGATCAAAATACTCAAAATGTTCTAGATCAGTATGAAATTTTTATAGATCATATAGAGCAATTGTTGCACACAAGAAGAAATAAACTCATTCCGACGCAAGCTACTATATTCACAACTAATTATGATCTTTATTTGGAAGCTGCTTGTGAGGGGCGAGCTAATATACGTTTGAATGATGGTTTTTTACGAAACCCAACTTTAGGATCAAAGCCAAAATTCTCAACGTCACACTTTTTTACGACTTTGCTAGATAACAGTTATAGTTTTAATTACGAAGTAAAAGTTCCTTCAATAAATCTCATAAAATTACATGGTTCATTATCTTGGGTAAGATCTGATGGTGATATTGTCTATGATGTAACAAGAGACAACTTCATCAAGGATAATCCAGAAAAGCATATTGCGCTAATACTACCGTCCAAAGATAAATTCCGAGAAACAGTTCTAGGACAAATCTACTCAGATTTATTGCGTACGTACACAATAGAATTATCAAAGGAAAATGCCTTGTTATTAGTCTTTGGGTTTTCTTTTGAAGATGAGCATATATTGGATCTCACCCTGAAAGCTCTTCGCAATCCAACTTTGAAAATATATATATTTTGCTATTCCAATGAAGATGAAAAAAATTATGAAAGTAAATTTGAGGGCTATTCAAATGTGGCTTGTATAACTCCAAATGATCTGTCTTGTGAGAAAGTCGAATTCTCTAATTTTAATGATATGCTAGATATCAGGTCAATATGAACGATCAACCAACCACTAATAAACCCTTACTTCAAGATGATGCCATACTCAATGTTGGGGAAGTAATTGCCGTTCAAGGACGAAAAATAAAAATTTTACTTCGTCAAAATAAGAATTTATCTGATTTGTTTTATAAGGGTAAATTGATAAATAATATCTCTGTTGATGGTTATGTAGAGATTAAAAAAGGTTTCCTAAATATTATTGGAAAAATAGATGGTGAGGAGATTGTTGAGGATTACGGTAGATCTGTTAGACAAGGCTCTCAAATTGACTATTTAGATAAAAACAAAAGGGTTATCAATGTTTCACTAGTAGGATACATTGGAATAAATAGGCAATTTTTTGGAGGGACAAAAGAGTTTCCTCTCATAGGAGATGAAGCATTTATTCTTACTTCTGAAAAGCTTCATATTATACATCAACTTTCTACCAATATAGAAGATAGAACTATAACTATTGGCACAGAAGCAAAAACCAATATTCAAATTGATTTTCCTATAAATAAAATTTTCAATAGCCATTTAGCTGTTTTTGGTAATACTGGAAGCGGAAAATCAAATACTCTAGCAAAGCTGTACGCAGAATTTTTAAGGACTCCTCCAAAAAATTCTAAATTTATATTCTTCGATTTTAACGGTGAATATGCTCAAGAATATTGCATCTCGGAATACAAAAAAATATACAATCTCTCAACCAATAAGAAGAAGGGATGTAAGCTACCTATATCATCAAAACAACTCTTAAACCTTGAAATGTTATCTATAATTTTGGATGCTACAGATAAAACCCAGAGACCATTTTTAGGTCGTGTTATTAGGTATTACGAATATTTATCCGAAATTGAATTAAGTAGCGCTTTTAATAAAGACTTAAAAGATGCTCTAAAACAAATTTTATTACTCACTGACAAAGATAGATCACATCAGCTTCTAGATTATATAGAAAGTATTGTTGAAGTGAGTGATGATACACTTAGATCAGATATACAATGGCATGATACTAATAACTATTGGCACTACACTGGTGAAAATAATGAAAAACGATCAGCACACTATAACAACAAATTGAGTGACAATATAAACCTAGAGTTAATAGAAAAAACAGCGATATTTAAAAAGATTGAGAGTTATAGACTTCCTGCAGAGAAATTTCTTATTTTTGAAAAATTTATATTTCTTCGTCTTATCTTAGATGTTTTACAATTTCGAGCTCAAAATGAGCACATCGCTCCATTGCTTGGGCGATTCAAAAACGTCAAGAGGGATATATTTAAGATTTTTGATTCGGATATAGATTCAGAGAACGAGGACCTTTGGGGAGAAGAAAATATTGTAATCATTAATCTAAATGATTTGAATCCGACAATGACCAAAACTGTGCCGTTATTAATAGCAAAACAGTTATATCAAGATCATAAAGAATCTAATTCTGAAGTAAAAACAGAACAAAAAACTATTTTAAATATGGTAATTGACGAGGCTCATAATATTTTATCTAGATCGTCTTTTCGTGAAGCAGAAACCTGGAAAGATTATCGTTTAGAAACTTTTGAGGAAATTATCAAAGAAGGACGTAAGTTTGGTGTCTTTTTAACAATTTCAAGTCAACGGCCTAGTGATATATCTCAGACTATTACATCCCAAGCTCATAATTATTTTATCCACCGCCTTATAAATAAAAACGATCTAGATATGATATCGAAAGCGGTTTCTTATATAGATAAAAATTCTGAAGAATCAATACCTGTTTTACCTGTGGGTACCTGCATATTTAGTGGTGTATCAAGTCAAATGCCTCTCAAAATTGAAGTAACAAAGTTAAAAGATAATCAAGCGCCTAAGAGTGAGACAGCTGAATATAAATTTTAAAACCTCAATGGCACCCAAGCTAAGCTATCACACTGTCCATTGTTATTCACAGAATAAGATCCTTTACTTAATGCTTTCACATAATTCTTATTAGCATAGTGGGGCATGACATTGAGCAATACAGGATCTCTGTTGCTTGAGACGATTAAAGCTTGGTGGTTGGTGATGGTGCGCACCTCATTGGAATTTAAGAGATTATATTCCTGGTATTTTTCTTGTTTGTCCTCACGGTTTTGGCGGCTGCGTTCCCTTACGCGGCCGATGATGCTTTCAAAAAAGCGTGCTGTTTCTGGATCTGCACCCGCATAGGTGAGGTAGGTGTTAAACCCGCCAAGGATTGAGGCTGCATAATCCTTGTCATAACGAGCCGAGAGTTGAGAGATGGATTGCAAGACAATTGAAAGAGACACTTTATAGCCTCGTATAGTGTTTGCGGTGGAGACAAAATTAGGCAAGGTCGAATGGCCGAATTCATCGTAGAGCACATAGATGGGTAAATCATTTCTTGCTGGTAGTTTTCTCATGGCCATGTTGAACACACTCTGAAAAAAGATGCTGGTTAGAAAACCATAATATTCAGCGTGTTGTGCGGGGGTGATGAAATAGATCACTGTTTTACGTCTGCGCAGATCTGAGAGCTTGAACGTTGAGCTTGCCGTAAGGTGAGCTATGTTTTTATTGGCTAGCGCTTTCAAAGCAGTGATAGCATTGAGAATAAAACTTTTAATACCATCTTCATTACCGGTGAGCACTCCGCGCCATTCATTCCAGAGACTGGCATCATTGGGATCATTTGGATTGGCCGTGTAACGGATCATAAAATCATCTAATGCCTGGCCATCATCGCCAAAGTTTTGAAAGAGGTAATAGAGATTGGAGAGCGTAAAGTATCCAGGATTTTCTTCAGCTGCATTGAGCAGGCATTTTAAAAAGAGGCTGGTAAATCTTATAGCTCCATTATTCCAAAAGGGATCATTGGCATTTTTGTTACCTGAAGTGATGAGGATATGGGCTAACTGTTCGATTTCTATGGGGTTTGTTAATTCCCAAAGGGGATTAAAACGATCGGAGCCTGGTAAGTCTTCAGGATTGAGAACCAGGATATTAAAGCCCTTGTCTTTGAGATGCTTTGATGTTTGTTCAAAAACCTCTCCTTTAGGGTCATTGATCACCATTGAACAGTTGTGATTGGCTTTATCTAGCACATTAGGGATGATGTATTGAGAGGTCTTACCCGCACCAACACGGGCTATGACACACACATTTTGAAAGCTCTCACGCTCTGATAAGCGTAAGCTTTGGCCATCAAGCAAAAGGCCTTTGTGTTTCGAGCTGAGATACGATCTATAATCCCACCTATTGGCAAATTTTGCGCCGGATTTGCTCTTGAGCGATTGGCTATCCAGTAGAAATTTCCCAAACTTAAAAGCTACGTTGTAGGGTGTAATCATGGTCTTTCCTAATAGGTTTGTTTGTTTCACTTCGATTGATGATTAGGCTTTAAAGTTCGCTTTAATTGAGTGAAGCCTTGAACCAGGCGCAGGACTTCACAGCGGATGCGCCTGATTAAGTCAGGCAGTCATCGTTTTAAACTGGTCTGCTTTGTCTTTTGGTTTTGTTTGCGTAATTGCTTGAGTTGTTCTCGTTTGTAAAACTCAAGTTTTTTCGCTTCTAACTTTTCTTTATCGGTCAAGGTTGGACCGCGTAAGAAGTCAGCCGCGATTTGTAGGTCATGATTGACTTCATTCACGACTTCTTCAACAGCTCTATTCATAACTGTCTCTTTGTTTTGTTCTGCTTCTAGATCTGTTTCTGTCTCTATTCCGGTGGCAGGTTCAATATTTTCAATACTCCAGGGGAATTCACGTGAATTGGACATGGTTTGCTCCTCATTTTGTTGTATGATGGGTTCTCTATTGTTGGTGGTAGGAAGTTCAGCTTGTTGGCTTGCGTCATCTATACGGCGATTGCAGGCTGAGAACTCCTCCTGAAGGCCGAGTGTTTTGAGGCGATGCTTGCGGCCTGTCTCGATGAATTTGATACCGATATGTTTGCCACGCACATAGGCCTCTAATCCCTGATTTAACAATTGTTCTTCTAGGTCAGTATGTGAGTTTGCTGTTTTAAAGATTGAGCTGAGGGTTTGTATGAGCTCTTGCTTCTTGGGAAGTGCCCCAGTGCGGTGTTGGAGCCTTGCGGCAGAATGGGTTTGTTTTCGTTTTGCTGTTTTGTTAATGGCTATTTGTTGGTCTAACTCGGGATATTGCTCTAACACTGATGTTTCCAGGTTTTGTTTGAGGCGATTAAATTGACCAATGCTTAAACGAAGACGTTTGTTGGAATTGATCTCATTGCTTGATATGACAATGTGATAATGGAGATTATGCTTTTTGTTATCATGAAGGGCCGCGAATACGAGATTGTTGGGGGCTCGTTGATTGATGTAAGTCTCAGTGATGGTTTGGAGGGTTTGTTTTTGTTGGGCCTTGCTAATCTCTTGAGACTTCGTGATTGATAGAATTTCATGATAGAGAACCACACCCTTTTTATGTTTCTTTAAAAGCTCAGCATTGCTCT
>BAABWY010000016.1 GCA_040367435.1 Hyphomicrobiales bacterium 4NK60-0047b
GAAGGATGAACAGCTTCTATTAGACCTCTTGCACGCTCCAAGTCCAACTGCACTTTTTCTCTTAAATTTTCCATGCTTTACTCTTTCAATGAGATTAAATCTTCTAGCGAGTTGTCTGATATGCCCCTAGATTGTTCAATCATATTCAAAGCGTCTGAAACTTGAAGATGAAAAAAATGCTCCATATAATCATCTTCTAGGTCTATGTCCTTTATAGAAACAGGGGTTAAAGGGAACGTTCCATTGTTTCCATAGGTTTGGATAAATTCTTTACGCCTATCATCGCATAATAGTATCTGCATACTCTTGTAAGGTTTAAATTCGTTACTTATGTGTTTTACTTGCTCTCGTGTTAATTCTATTGCGTCATAATATGAATTGTCGTCTTCATTTTTCTGTTGGTAAAACGCATAGGTTTTATAAGAACAAGCATTTTGCTTATCAAAAACATTTGAGTAATGTTCATTAGGTTCAGCGAAATAATCCTTTTTTTCATCTGAATGTCTTGTCCGAACCCCTATGCAAATTATCCCTTCGGGAGAATATGTGTTGAGAGCCAATGTATATGCACGAGCTTTCATAATATTCATAAGGGTAGAAACACCCTTTAGAGCTTGTCGATTAGCCTCACCATCATCTGAGTTTATGCAAAGCCGCAACTCTCCTTGTGGTGACATAATGCGAAATTGATGCCCTATTTTTCCTCGCAAATTTATAGCACGTTCTAAATCTTGTTTTATAATGTCTTTCAAGTTGTTCATGTCTTTCTCCATAAAAACAATTTAAAAGCTAAATTTGACTTTTGTAAATTCTCATTATGCTTTTTCTACACTTACAATTCTGTAAGTGGTAATAGGAGAATTATTATGGCTAGGAATAAACACTCTGCCAATACTAAACCAGCTTACAATGTTTACTCTGTCCAAGACAGAGGGGATAAACAAGAGCCATTTTGGCTCAAAGTTGGGGCTTGCTTTGAACATAAAGACGGTGAAGGTTACAATCTAACACTGCAAGCATTGCCGATTGATAATCGGTTGGTGCTTCGAGAATATAAAGAAAAAGATGACGACTAGAGCCGATTGCAATGCCGAATTCTCATAACTTAGACCACATCATTTGTGGTCTTTTTTTTAAGGATTTTTTGGCTCGCACACCTAGTGAATTCGTATTTTCTCTTAAAGAGAGCAAGGCTATCGTGAACGAAGACAAAACAGAAATTTGTTCAGTCGATAGAGAAGAAGTTTTGTCTTCGCCTAAAGGCTTCTATCCCTCTCGGATTTGTTCTCGCACCTCACTTACTGTCTTTGCAAAGACTCTTTTGACTCATCGACATTCACGATTATAATTTTATCAATAATTGTAATAAGACTTCTATGTTAGTTCCTAACAAACCAAAACATATCTCTAAGCTTGCAAGTCAATGTGAACAACCTTTTCAGCTCACATTATGGGGAGCTATAGCAACACCTAATATTTTACACAAACCTCGTTTTTTTTCTCAAGTTCCATGGATATTTCCAGACCAAAAAAATATAAAATTGACCTCCAATTGATTAATCCCTCCACAAAAAACCCCTTTCATTGACGAGCAATCTGTGCCAGGCGAAAAAATCCCAACAATTGCCATACATAACCCTGCCGTTATTGAAGACAAAGACGGAAATATAAAAACCATGCTTCCGTGAATACGTGAATGGAAGTTATTGCAAACCCTTTTTTTATGGGGCAAGACAGAGCTTTTGTAGAAGCTAATCAAGCGCAAGAAGAACTTAGTTACATTCTGTCTTTTTTTACAACCGTATATGACATTCAAAAATCATGTCCTGTGAAATATTCATACGCTCAAATTAAAGAAGCTCTCGATATACTTTCGGGAGTTCGTATTAATCTAAAACGTGAGGATAGAACAAGAAGCACTGACATAACGCCTATTACCATGATGTATCAACAAACCAACGATTGAAAAGGCGGTATGATGAAAATTACCCTGTCAGAAGAGGTAACACGTGATTTAATGAATCTTGAATGGCGTCCTGTCGATTATACAGCTCTGATGACTGCTAAAAGTTGGCTCAGTATATGGCTACGTGACAAAATTTCGACAAACTATATTCATGCAAATTTCTCTCAAGGGAGTAAATATTCTTTGCTTCTTTCAACCATTATGAAAGGGGCAAATATGGCAGATTATGCCAACCTAAGCCAAGCACATCATAAAATAATGAAAGCTTTTGAGGACTTAAAAGATATTGTCATAGTTAAAGCTCATAAAAAATATGTTAGCGGTCAAAGAGGGGGGCGTAAATTAGTCAATGTACGCTATCACATAATCCCAACAGTTACATTTGCTGACGGCATGATAGAAGCAAATAAAAGAATGAAAAAATTGCGTTTTCAATTGGAAGCACACAACGAAAAAAGAAAACATACTCACATCTCTTAAAAGAAACTATAGAGTTTTGAGTAACGCTCGAGATTGTACCTTTTAAATAGCCAAATAAAATTTAGGCCTTCTCTTAGGCCATGCCATTAATTTTTCATTAGATAGACCAAGAGAAGACTAGTAAAGTTTTTAACATTTAGAAAAATCACTATGGAGTTTTAAGAAACGCTCGACCTCCAATTTATGAAGTTTTGGGAAACGCAACATTGGAAGTCTAGGCACTATAAAACCAAGTCCCAAATACTAACCCTTTTTAATCCTGTTAATCTATATTAACCTATAAGGAACTCAATATTGTTAAAAACTCAATTCACAACACGCACAACACCCTAAAATGTACCACGGCGGAACATATACAATTTTATAGCAAAGCCCCTGCTTTATTCCTCAATGGATTGTGGTAAAAACTATTTTCTTTGCGAATGAAAAAAGAAAAGAAAGAGTAGGGAAACAAATCAACACTCGGATTTTAGAAAATCGTTTAAGTCATTAAAGTCCGAATATTTATAAGAACAATCTACAACCTCTGAATATTTTAAAGTTTTAAAATCTATGACTGCTTTTTTTCCTACTCTGTCATTATCCAAACATAATAAATTTTTTGCAAAAAAGTCTTTTCTAAAGTTGAATAATAAAGTTTTATTGCGTTTACTTAAATTGTTTTAGTTTAGAAAGGCTATGTTATGAATTTAATTTATTCAAAATCAATAGTTGTAATTATTTTTACTCAATTATTTTTCTTTATACCTTCTGCGTTTGCGGAAGAAACAAGAATGCGATACGTATTGTTTGGTTTACCTAATAAAATTGAACTTGGGGCAGTTGAAACAAAAACAAAAACAATAAAGACAGGTGACCATCATTGTGAAAGTAGCTGTAAAGGAGAACCAACTCGAACAGCTTATCGTATTGACATGAGTTTTGATCAAAAAGAATATAAAGTTGTTGGGGCATCCTTGAGTTGCAATTCTGGTTTATGTGCATATAGCCATTCTCATGGAACAGGTTATTCTAATAATACAGCATGGGGGACATTTGATGTCTGGAGTCGCCCCATGAATTGGACATTGAATGTTCAGGTGCGTTCTAAAAAAACCATAGGTGGAAGTGCAGAGCAAATTGACAGTGATACTGTAGATGGGGGTAAAATATTTATTGTCAGCTATGATAAAAGCAAGTTTCAAAGCATATATCTTGACGTTGATTTACCAGAACTTGGAACTGTGAGGGTGGACCCTAAAAATCCTCCCCTGCCATTTTTTAAGAAAATTGCTGTTTCGGAGGCTGGGAAATTGGTATCTTACAGCCTTTATTATCAAGGCCCATCAATTGACGATAAGCCTGAGTAGTAGGTGAGGGGTGTCATTTATGACATCCCTATTTCTTTTTCATCAAGTAATCGTTTAAATCTTTAAAGGCAAAATACTTTGAGGAACTGTCTATGACCTCTAATTCCTTTAAAGTTCCAAAACCTATAGCAGCTTGTTTTCCTGCTTTGTCATTATCCAAACATAATAGGACTTTTTTATAGTTTTTCTCTTCAATCTTTTTTTTGGCATTAGAAACCATCGCAACAGAGTGTAGGATAATTACATCTTCTAAAAAACGCTCTTTATTACCTAAAACCAATGCCGAGAGAAAATCAAAAAATCCCTCAAAAATAATAACTTTATCATTCGGTTTCTTGTCTAAAGAAAGTTCCCCTGGAACAAATGAAATAGCTTTATTTTTCCCAACAAAGCCAGGCATTTTTTCATTACGAGTTAAAAAGCCATCTCCACTTGGAAAACCAAGTGTGAAATATTTACGTTCATTTTTTTTAAGATAAAAATGAACTTCCTTGAGATAGACATTTGCAAGGTCTAATGGAATGCATCTCTTAGAAAGATATTTTTTAAGGGCTTCATGCTTGATAGGTTTTATATGAAAGATTTCTGTTTTTGGAAGAGCTAATACTTTTTTTCTTTTTTCATACGCAGAAAAATTTTCTCTTTCTTCAAACAAAAAATTTCTTTCTCCACCATCAAATTCAATGAGAGATTTTACCGCAAAAGGAAAAACAACACCGTCTAATAGAATGATAAGTTCTATAGAATCCCTTCCCTTGCCTAGTCCAAAATCATACCAACGATTTTTAAGAGTATTGACGTGAAAAGAGGGGTCAGTATCTCCGACACGAAGGGGAGAGAGATAGTAGTAATCGTTCCCAGATTGACGTACAGGCTTTATGCCTCGACTGTCCAAAATCTTAACAATCGAAACGTCACGGGCTTGTTCAATTATTGCTTTTTTCATGTATGAAAACTTAAGAGAAAAATATTGAAAAACAAGTTTTTCTATTTTTTGTTTTTTCAGAAATTTTCTGATAAAATTAGAAAGCATTCCTACAAATAATTATTATCTTATGAATACACCACCATCCAATTGAGAAACAGTCGTTTGTCATGCAGTGCCTCAAGAAACAATTTTGACTTATGCTCAGAGATTGTTTGAGCTTGCTCAGACTGAAGAAAGCGTGCAGGCAAAATTTAATAAAATTGAATTTCTCGTTACACGAAAAAAGTTTAAAAACCCAACGCAAATAGCTGATTATTATCTCTCGGAAAATCAGAAAAGATATGAAAGTTATAAACAATCACCAGAGTATGAAGAGGTAAAGCAATATAAAAAACAACAAGAAGCACTTTTAAATCCTTCTTCTGAGACAGATTCAAATATCATTAAATAGATTGGTAAAAGAGCAAAAAATAAATATCCTTCCGATTGTAAATCGTGAAATAATTATCTCAAATGCAGGAAACACAAAACCAATACACAAGAGAAGTTCTCAATAAAATTATCATTTGAAAAAAAAATTAGATAAGCTCTT
>BAABWY010000017.1 GCA_040367435.1 Hyphomicrobiales bacterium 4NK60-0047b
TAGCTTTCGCACTGTGTTTGAGTGCCTGGCGATTTGATTTATGTTGTTGGCAATGTTTCGAATGAGCAGGGTGAGATCATGCAAATCTTTTTCAATTTGTGGGGACGCAATGAGCTCAAAATGAAAGGCTTTGAGAGCGAGATTACGGAAGTAAGTGGTTACAGATAATTTGTGTTGTTTTGCTTTTCTTAGAAAAGCCGCATGAGTTGTGAGAGGCAATGAGACATTGATGTACTTCACAGTGGTATCATAACTTTTTCGGTAAGCTTTCTTTGCTGACTTTTTCCGCTCATTCATTGGCTCAGACCTATTACAAATTAAAATTTCATCGCTGGATCTTCTGGGGGTCTTGGGGGACTTCCCCCGAGTGGGTCCAGGGAAACCCGGCAAGAGTAAAATCCTTAGGATTTTGCAATCTTGCACGCGACTAAATCGCGTCCTTGCGTAATCCTTAGGACTCTTTAAAAATTGTATGGAAATAGGGTGTTAAATCAAATGATTGTCTTTAGGTGTTCTGAGCTTTGAGAGTTAACAAGGAACATAGCAAAACCAGGGTGGTTACGTGTGCTTAGCGAAAGAGAGAGTTTTCGCTATAATGAGGGAATAAAATAAAATTTTGCTGGTGAAAAAGAAAAAAAGATACGGGCTGAGACTTGAGATGTTATGTGAAGATTGGATGAACTTTTGAGAGAGATTTGGTGAGAAGTAATTTTGACATTTTTAAGCTTTAGCTTACACTAGTCAGTAACTTAAAATTTGATGGATTTAACTATGACGAAAATCGCGATATCCGGTGAAATAGATAGCGAATTAAAAGTGCAGCTTGATGAGTTGAGCACTGCCTCTAATCAATCAAATGAAGCTCTGGTTGAGCAAGCTGTTGCAGAATATATTGCTCGCCAAAAACAAAAAATCCACGCGATTGAAGGTGCTGTTGAAGAAGCGGACCAGGGAATATTCGTTTCCGATGCTGCCGTTTCTGAATGGCTTGATAGTTGGGGGCAGGATGATGAAAAGCCGGCTCCTCAAGCAGATATCTTTTTAAAATAATCACAATGGAATTAAGGTGGTCGACAAGAGCTGTTAGAGACTTGCAACATATACGTTTGTATATCTCAGAGCATGACCCAAATGCAGCACAAAAAGTTGCAAAATCTATCAAACATACTGTCCAGCTTTTACTTGAATACCCTCAGCTAGGAGTACAAACACGTGTTGAAGGTGTTTATGAAAAGCAAGTTCCCAACTTGCCTTTTTTAATTCCATATCGTTTAAGAGATGAGACAATAGAGATCCTTGCTGTCTTTGATACAAGACAAATCAAGCCTGAGGGGTGGGGTGTTTAACAAAGAATTTTACAAATTATAACTGTAATTATTATTCACCGTTATTCTAAATGTTTAGCTCTAAAATAATTGATGCAACATATCAGTAACCAAATTGGTATTATTACCATGAGTGCATATGTGGATAGAGGATGAAGTAAAACTATAACTGGTAAAACGAATAGGACGAAACACATGATCAATGCAAAAGTTTCAGGTGAGTTACTCCATATAACCTTACCGCAAGCCATACAGGTGACTTCCACTTCTTCTTCCATACAATCTTGTGAGTTTGTAACTGTGTCAACTTTAACAGATGTGTATTCACGGCATCGAGAGCAATAACCGGAACTGTAGTAATAGTCGTTCATATTTCACCATGAGTTGTCAAATCTGAAGATTGGTTAAAGTTACATATTGTTTGACGCATTGCAACCTTTGGTTTAAGTGTTTGCTTTGTTGCTACCGAATGTATTTTTTACGTTTGTTGGTTAGTTTTTTTAAAAGAGAGGGAAACCCCTCTCTATAATTTAAAGTTTGTTTTGCCTGGCATGGATCATTTTGATAAATTTTGGATCTTGCTCGATTGAAATGGCGTTGCGTTCTAGTTTGTAGGCAGCAATTCCAGTTGTTCAGCTTCAGGCAAAATTATCAAGCACGACATCGCCTTTGTTTGTGAAAACCTCTATAAATTTCGAGATGATATCAATAGGCTTTTCTGTTGGATGAGAGCTTTGC
>BAABWY010000018.1 GCA_040367435.1 Hyphomicrobiales bacterium 4NK60-0047b
AGGATTTTTCTTATTGAGTATAATGGGTGTGCGGAAGGTAAAGAGGCCGCGCGTTTCGAGTTCATAGGCAATCCGTCCTGCTAACCTATAAGAGAAGAACAGGATGAGGTTGCCATTTGGTTTAAGGATGCGTCTGTATTCGTTGCAAACTTTAAAGACAAATTCTAGGTAGTCTTCTTGGCTGTCCCATTTATCCCAATCTCAAAAGTCAGCCTTGACGATTTTATCGCCTTTCATGGTGAGGCCGCCGTTTCAAGAAATGTTGTAAGGAAAATCTGCGCAAATAAAGTCGATATAGTTATCTGGAATTTTTGCCATGATGTTAAGGCAATCTCCCTGTGTGATTTTATGTGCGATTTTATGTTTTGTTTTCATAAGGTTAAATTTAAAAAAGATAAAAGGGAGCGAAAGCTCCCAGGAATAAATTAGTTAGCTTTGTTATTACAATTTTTACAGAGCTTCTCTCAATGTTCGTTCTCAATCAAATCGCTATTGTTGAATTTTTCGTCACAGACTGAGCAGGGAGGGTGATATTCTGATCTGTGATTGTGTAGGATTTCTCATTCACAAATCACAGCTATTCCCTCAAAGAACATACCTGGTTCTTCATATTCAAGTAGAATGGTCCACCCTCAGAGTTTACTGAGTTTTTCAAGAGTTTTGATGTTGGGTTCCCGTACAGTGTTGTAAAGAAATTCTGTACATCCATCTGCTTCACAAAAATATAAATCAGGAAACCATTTCGTTCCTGTATTTTTCCACGCCCAGTCATAATCCCAATTCTTTTCTCAATCGAGGTCATAGGGTCAGAAGCGTTCGGGAAATAAAAGATGCATGTTAAACTTAAGACGCTTTTTCTTTGTTGAGATTAGAAATTTCTCAACCTCTGCAAGTGGTGCCTGGATACACACACGGTTAAAGTTCCAATTTGGCATATGCTCAAAATTAGAAAATAAAATAATGGGAGAATTAATCCCACTGTTCAATCACAATACTGGAAGGCAAGTCAAATAAAGGATTTTATTCCATGATAAATTTAAAAATCCGGTTTTTAAAAAAATTGGGATTGTCTGTAAGTGTGAGAAATATTTTTAAAAATTATTTGAGTTGTCTTCGTTTCAAGAGGCTTTTGGCTGCCCTGTTTTTCAAAAGCCCTTGAAACAGTTTATTGTAACATTGAACAGGTTGGTTAATTCATTCAGACGATGGGACTTGCAAGTGTGGATGATGAAAGAGGAGAAGTCGCTTCACGGACCCTCTATTGTGCCTCGAACTTTGATATGTTCTCTCCTGTGTTGTGTTTTATTGAAAATAACTTTGTTATTTTGAACTCATTTGTAAAATGGGATGTATTGTATTTTACAAATGATTATTTTCTTATGAGAGCGTCAGAAGCCGCGAAAATTCCGATTGAGGGTTATTTATTAGCCGAAGGTTTTAAACATAGCCGCATTGCTCAATGTGGCACTAAGCTGTGGTATCACAGTCCTTTACGCTCTAGTGATGACACCCCTTCTTTTATCGTAAATAGGCTCAAAAATGTTTGGTATGATTATGGTCTTGATGAAGGAGGCGATGTCATTACTCTGGTATGTACACTAAGAAAAGTAACAGTTTCAGAAGCGCTCTCAATCATTGAGAGTTTAGATCGTATAGGCTTGCCGCAAATTAAAAATGACTATGTCGATGAAATTAATAGCCCTACGGCTTATTGTATAACGCAGGGTGTTGTTCCAGAATCAAAAATTCTAAAGGTGCAAGACATAAGGCACCCTGCATTAATGGATTATCTTCAGCAACGTTGTATTGATCGATCATTAGCCAAAAAATATTTAAAAGAAGTGCATTATCAAAGAGTGATGAGCTTGCAGAATTATTTTACATTAGGATGGCCGAATGGCCAGGGCTTTGATACGCGCAATGCGTATTTTAAAGGCTTTGTAGGTACGGGAAAATCTATTTCA
>BAABWY010000019.1 GCA_040367435.1 Hyphomicrobiales bacterium 4NK60-0047b
CGGATTTTTCTTGTTGAGTATAATGGGCGTGCGGAATGTAAAGAGGCCGCGTGTTTCGAGTTCATAGGCAATCCGTCCTGCTAATCTATAGGAAAAGAACAGGATGAGGTTGCCATTTGGTTTTAGGATGCGTCTATATTCGTCACAAACTTTAAAGACAAATTCTAGGTAGTCTTCTTGGCTGTCCCATTTATCCCACTCTCAAAAGTCAGCCTTGACGATTTTATCGCCTTTCATGGTGAGGCCACCGTTTCAAGAAATATTATAAGGGAAATCAGCGCAAATAAAGTCGATATAGTTATCTGGAATTTTTGCCATGATGTTAAGGCAATCTCACTGTGTGATCTTATGTGCAATTTTATGTGTTGTTTTCATAAGTTTTAATTTAATGAAGATAAAAGGGAGCGAAAGCTCCCAGGAATAAATTAGTTAGTTTTGTCATTGCAGTTTTTGCAGATATTCTCTCAATGTTCGTTCTCAATCAAATCGCTATTGTTAAATTTTTCGTCACAGACTGAGCAGGGAGGGTGATATTCTGATCTGTGATTGTGTAGGATTTTTCATTCACAAATCACAGCTATTCACTCAAAAAACATACCTGGTTCTTCATATTCAAGTAGAACGGTCCACCCTCAGAGTTTACTGAGTTTTTCAAGAGTTTTGATGTTGGGTTCCCGTGCAGTGTTGTAAAGAAATTCTGTACATCCATCTGCTTCACAAAAATATAAATCAGGAAACCATTTCGTTCCGGTATTTTTCCACGCCCAGTCATAATCCCAATTCTTTTCTCAATCGAGGTCATCAGGTCAGAAGCGTTCGGGAAATAAAAGATGCATGTTAAACATCAAACGATTTTTCTTCGTTGAGACCAGAAATTTCTCAACCTCTGCAAGTGGTGCCTGGATGCACACACGATTAAAGTTCCAATTTGGCATATGCTCAAAATTAGAAAATAAAATAAGGGGAGGATTAATCCCACTGTTCAATCACAATACTGGAAGGCAAGTCAAATAAAGGATTTTATTCCATGATAAATTTAAAAATCCGGTTTTTAAAAAAATTGTGACTGTTCCAAAGTGTGAAAAATATTTTTAAAAATTATTTGAGTTGTTTTCGTTTCAAGAGGCTTTTGGCGGTCTTGTTTTTCAAAAGCCCTTGAAACAGTTTATTGTAACATTGAACAGGTTGGTTAATTCATTCAGACGATGGGACTTGCAAGTGTGGATGATGAAAGGCGGGAGGTCGCTTCACGGACCCTCTATTGTGCCTCGAGCTTTGATATGTTCTCTCCTGTGTTGTGTTTTATTGAAAATAACTTTGTTATTTTGAACTCATTTGTAAAATAAGAGAAGTCGTATTTTACAAATGATTGTTTTTTATGAGAGCATCAGAAGCTGCTAAAATTTCTATTGAGCGATATTTGTTAGCTGAAGGATTTAAACATAGCCGAGTTACGCTAGGCGGCGATGAGCTTTGGTATCACAGTCCAATACGCTCTGGCGATCAAACACCTTCCTTTAAAGTGAATAGACCTAAAAACATTTGGTATGATCATGGCCTGGATGAAGGGGGCGATGTCATTGCTCTTGTTTGTACTTTGCGAAAAGTCACCGTTTCCGAAGCGCTCGCAATCATTGAGAGCTTAGAGCGCCAAGGTTTGCCGCAAATTAAGAATGACCCTGTCGATGAGATTAATAGCTCTATGACTATTTGTGCAACGCAGGGTGTTGTTCCAGAGACAAAAATTATAAAGGTGCAAGACATAAAGCACCCGGCTTTAATGGACTATCTGCAGCAGCGATGTATTGATAGATCATTAGCCAAAAAATATTTAAAAGAAGTGCATTATCAAAGAGTGATGAGCTTGCAGAATTATTTCACATTAGGATGGCCGAATGGCCAGGGCTTTGATACGCGCAATGCGTATTTTAAAGGCTTTGTAGGTACGGGAAAATCCATCTCT
>BAABWY010000020.1 GCA_040367435.1 Hyphomicrobiales bacterium 4NK60-0047b
ACAAAGTTCTCACCCAACAGAAAAGCCTATTGATATCATCTCGAAATTTATAGAAATCTTTACAAACAAAGGTGATGTGGTGCTTGATAATTTTGCCTGAAGCTGAACAACAGGAATTGCCGCCTACAAACTAGAACGCAATGCCATCTCAATCGAGCAAGATCCTAAGTTCATCAAAATGATCCATGCCAGGCAAAACAAACTTTAAATTATAGAGAGGGGTTTCCCTCTCTTTTTTGTCGCGTATTTTCTTAAAAGAGAATTGACGGCCCCATAATCACAAAAACTAAACCCAGCCTTCCGGCTTGATTTGTCTTGTATCAAACACAGCAAGAATCTCTATTGTCTCATCTCTTACACGATAGGGGATTAAAAAGGGCAAGTTTGGAACTTGCTTTTCATAAACACCTTCAACGCGCGTTTGCACACCAAGCTGAGGATACTCAAGTAAAAGCTGAACTGTATGGCGGATGGTTTTTGCAACTTTTTGAGCCGCATTTGGATCATGTTCAGAGATATACAAACGGATATGCTGTAAGTCTCTAACAGCTCTTGGTGACCACCTTAATTCCATTGTGATTATTTTAAAAAGATATCTGCTTGAGGTGCCGGCTTTTCATCATCCTGCCCCCAACTATCAAGCCATTCAGAAACGGCAGCATCGGAAACGAATATTCCCTGGTCCGCTTCGTCAACAGCTCCTTCAATGGCCGCTATTTTTTGTTTTTGGCGTGCAATATATTCTGCGACAGCTTGCTCGACCAAAGCCTCATTTGATTGATTAGAGGCAGTGCTCAACTCATCAAGCTGCACTTTTAATTCGCTATCTATTTCACCGGAAATCGCGATTTTTGTCATAGTCTAATCCATCAAATTTTTAGTTACTAATTATTGTAAGCTAAAGCTTAAAAATGTCAAAATTACTTCTCATCAAATCTCTCTCAAGAGTTCATGCAATCTTCACATAACATCTAAAATTTTAACCCTGGCTTATTTTCTTTTTCACCAGCAAATTTTTATTTCGCGCCTATATTCTAGCTAAAAATCACGCATTACTCGAAGTTAATAATGAGACTGTTTGGCTATGCTCTCTGATAACTCTTAACGTTCTGTGTGCTTGGCACAATCATTTGATTTACCCCCCTATTTCCATACAATTTTATAAACCCTAAGGATTAAGCAAGGACGCGATTTAGTCGCGTGCAAGATTGCAAAATCCTAAGGATTTTACTCTTGCCGGGTTTCCCTGGACCCACTCGGGGGAAGTCCCCCAAGACCCCCAGAAGATCCAGCGATGAAGTTTTAATTTGTAATAGGTCTGAGCCAATGAATGAGCGGAAAAAGTCAGCAAAGAAAGCATACCGAAAAAGTTATGATGCCACTGTGAAATACATCAATGTCTCATTGCCTCTCACAACTCATGCGGCTTTTCTAAGAAAAGCAAAACAACACAAATTATCTGTGACCACTTACTTCCGTAATCTCGCTCTCAAAGCCTTTCATTTTGAGCTCATTGCGTCCCCTCAAATTGAAAAAGATTTGCATGACCTCACCCTGCTCATTCGCAACATTGCCAACAACATAAATCAAATCGCCAGGCACTCAAACACAGTGCGCAAGCTG
>BAABWY010000021.1 GCA_040367435.1 Hyphomicrobiales bacterium 4NK60-0047b
TGGGACAATGGCAGTACTTTACAGCTTTAGTGCTTCATAGCCCCAGAGGGTCAAAGGGGCACTTTTGATTACTGATCATAATTAAATGGAAACGTTCCAGTCTTAAGGGCAACTGACATCCCCGTTGCCCATAGAACAGATTTTGCATAAGCTGCTTCCAGGCTTGGCATTCCATTTTGATAATCGTTGCCTAAACACAATTTCCCACTGCTATACAAATGCCCTGTATGGGGAGACTTCCATTTATCTTCTAATTGAGGGGAGACAAGCTTGGTCTGATAATAAGCCCCATCAAACCAAAGAAATAACTGATAAAGATTTCCCATCTGGCACTTGAATGCAAACACCCACCCAGTAATCCCTTCAGCCGTTTTAATCTCTCTAGTGTTATCAGGCAGTTTTTCAGATACTGTTAGCCTGTCCTCGCCAAGGCGTGAACGAGTGGCAAACGTATCTTGTTGCACTTCAGATAAAGGCTGACGATCTCTCCCAACTTGATCACCTGTATGAATGCCTGCATCCTTATCAACAAAGACCTGTTTCTTTGGTTCTTGAGGTGTTGCCTCTCTGTTTTGTTGATTTGTAAATAGAGTTTCCCGTAGTTGATTTAGATCTGGTTGTGGCATTTTCTGTCTCCTTTATCTTTTTAACAATGAGGGGAAGTAACCGTTCACCCAGCTTTGCTGGATGTACGTCAACAATGCTCCAGGTCAGGTTTATGCTCTGGGCTAATCCCAATTTTTTACCCTGGTATTCTGAAAACAAAATCAAAGGGGCAACTGTTGGAAAATTTTGCGGGAAGAATATTTGAAGCTCAAATAATGGCGTTTTAATCATTCTTGTTATATGAAGCAGACCATTAATCATCAAAACATCACTATTAACTTCAATCACTGGGTCAACCTCCTGCTCAAGCATATCCATAAGATGCTTGATAGCAGCGCTATAGCGAACAAGACCAACCTCACATGAGGTCACCGAAAGCTGATTATCATTAATAGTCTTATCAAAAGAAAAACGTGCTTGATAACAACTAAGCTTTGCGCCATCCCCCAGCGCTAGCTCATGTGATTTAAGTTTCTTTTTATGGTGTGGATGCTTGGTAACTATGGGGGCAATAAAACGGCCCATATGCAGATTATGAGTAAGCTGTGAAGTAAAAGCCTGATGGTCTTGTCCTGAAGGATGATCCATCATCCCCGGATGGGAATGAATGATGCCTTTAAATTGCAATCCATCTTGTTTCTCTAATTCTTGCACTGCCTTTATCAGCCGTTTTGAAGGAAGATAAGTCGCATGAGAAACTTCAGCATCCTCATCATAAATAAAATGACTTATGAGATTGCTGTCAGGTGCCCCTAGCAAGGCACCACCCTGCTCTGGCTCCTTTTGAGCAATGGATTGATCAATCTCGGCCATCACAGTGTCAGTAAATAAAATCATCTCAAACCTCTTTTAATTATTTGAAGTTATGAGATGAGTATTGAGCTGATCCGATTGAATGGCCAGCAGCGAATTGAGAGTGG
>BAABWY010000022.1 GCA_040367435.1 Hyphomicrobiales bacterium 4NK60-0047b
TCAACTCAAAGCTTCACTATAGATGTAACAGATGACACATCTGAAGCCTCAGTCTCGGCCATCACAGACACTGACGGTACAACAAACGCTGTCGACGAGAACGCAAGTATTGGAACATCTGTCGGCATCACCGCCTTCGCAACAGACGCAGATAGCTCAGACGATGTAACATACAGCCTATCAGATGATGCAGGCGGTCTCTTTGCAATTGACCCGAACACTGGTGAAGTCACTGTCGCCGGCAATATCGACTTTGAGACCCAAGACGGTCACAAAATCGAAGTAACAGCCACATCAGATGACGGATCAACATCAACACAAACATTCAAAATCAACGTCAACGACCAAGACGAGTTCGACGTAAGCGCCATCACAGACACAGACACTTCAGCAAACACAGTTGCAGAGAACGTATCTGTCGGCACATCAGTTGGTATAACAGCTTTCGCATCAGATGCAGACGGCTCAAACAATGGCGTAACTTACAGCCTATCTGACGATGCTGGCGGACTATTCGCAATCGATCCAAACACTGGCGAAGTAACTGTAGCCGGCAATATCGATTTTGAGACAGCCACAAACCACAATATCGAAGTAACAGCCACATCAGACGACGGCTCAACGTCAACTCAGAACTTCGCCATCAATGTCGATAA
>BAABWY010000023.1 GCA_040367435.1 Hyphomicrobiales bacterium 4NK60-0047b
TGATAGCAAGCTCAAAACATCGATACAATTCCCTGCAAATTGGGTAAAATAAACGATTTTATTCCCTTCATCAGACAGCTCAATCTAGACCTGACGCCAAAGTCATGAACACCAACCTCTTTCCAGTCTTTTATATACATATAGTCTCTTATTACTCTTGTGTCTTGATTGTTAAAAACAAGGAATGGTCATCAGTATATATTTTTTATTATCAAAATTTGCTGGTGAAAAAGAAATAGATAAAGCATCTAGCAGAAGCTAAATGAGTACTTAAATTTGACACTTGGCAAATTTCCTTAAACTAAACTGCGCGACATGCAGTTAAAACAAGGAGAAAGAACCATGAGTGAAACTCAAACAAATGATATGCCCGCTTTTAATGCCTTTGTTATCGTTGATAGAGGAAAACGCCAAGATCCCTTTTGGCTTAAAGTAGGGGCTGCATTTCAGCATAAAGGTGGAAAAGGCTTGAACATTGTCTTGCAAGCACTGCCGCCCGATGGACGGCTGGTGCTTCGAGATTTTGAAGAAAATTCTGATCCAGAAAATTCAAAGTGAGAGCTTGCACTCACTTTCTACCTGCCACCTTTTTAA
>BAABWY010000024.1 GCA_040367435.1 Hyphomicrobiales bacterium 4NK60-0047b
ATAGAAGGTGGCAAGTTCTAAGTGATTGCCAGCAATCACTTAGAAGTTTCTGGATCAGATTTTTCTTCATAGTCTCTGAGCACCAGCCGCCCATCAGGCGGCAGTGCTTGTAAGACAATGTTCAACCCTTTTCCATCTTTATGCTGAAATGCAGCCCCGACTTTGAGCCAATATGGATCTTGGCGTTTTCCTCTATCAACGATAACAAAGGCATTAAAAGCGGGCATATCATTTGAATGAGTTTCACTCATGGTTCTTTCTCCTTGTTTTAACTGCATGTCGCGCAGTTCAGTTTAAGGAAATTTGCCAAGTGTCAAATTTAAGTACTCATTTAGCTTCTGTAAGATGCCTTATCTATTTCTTTTTCACCAGCAAATTTTGATATTCAAGAATGTATATTCTGATGACCATTCCTTTTTTTAACAATCAAGACACAAGAGTAATAAGAGACTAAATGTATATAAAAGACTGGAAAGAGGTTGGTGTTCATGACTTTGGCGTCAGATCTAGCTTGAGCTGTCTGATGAAGGGAATAAAATCGTTTGTAACTCTCAATTTGCAGGGAACTGTATCGATGTTTATGGTTTGCTATCG
>BAABWY010000025.1 GCA_040367435.1 Hyphomicrobiales bacterium 4NK60-0047b
TGTTGTGCCATCTGTTGAGGTTGCAGTTACTTCGATTGTGTGATCTTCATTTGTCTCAAAGTCGAGGGCTGAAGCTACTGTGACTTCGCCTGTGTTTGCATCGATTGAGAAGAAGCCACCTGGGTTTGAAGACAAGCTGTATGTGACGGTGTCTGTGACGTCAGCATCTGTGGCTAAAGCTGTGATGCCCACGGCTGTGCCGACTGTTGCACTCTCTGATACTGAATTTGCAGAGCCGTCTGTGTCTGAGATTGCGCTGATGCTTGTCTCGTTGACGTCGTTGATGCCGATTGAGAAGGTCTCAGTTGTTGTTGAGCCGTCAGTACTTGTTGCTGTGACTTCGATGTTGTGGCTTGTTGCTGTCTCAGCGTCGAGGCCGGAGGCGACTGTTACAACGCCAGTGTTTGCGTCTATGCTAAACAATCCGCCAGCGTCATCTGAGAGGCTGTATGTAACTGTGTCGGTGCCGTCTGCATCTGTTGCTAGAGCTGTGATGCCGACAACGGCGCCAACTGAGGCGTCTTCGTCCACGGCGTTTGCTGTGCCATCGGTGTCTGAGATGGCTGAGACGCCAGACTCATTGATG
>BAABWY010000026.1 GCA_040367435.1 Hyphomicrobiales bacterium 4NK60-0047b
CAGCGCAAATCTCCTCAAGGCAGAGCTGATGAAGCTAATCTTAAGGCTGATATTATTGAGTTGGCCCAGCAATATGATCGTTATGGTTATCGAAGAATAGCTGCACTATTGCGAGCTGCCGGTTGGCATGTGAATGACAAACGTGTGGAACGAATTTGGCGACAAGAAGGGCTTAGCGCGGTTGCGGGTGGGCAACTAAAGCGCCTCTAAAAAGTTCCTGCAAAGCAACCTAAGAGAAGATGTTTATGGTTTAACGATGGTTCATGCCTTCGCTTAAAGGCAGAACATCCTAACCACGTCTGGCCTTATGACTTCGTTCATGATCGCACCCATGATGGACGCAAGTTCAGAACCTTAAACATCATTGATGAATATACAAGAGAGTGTTGGGCTATCAGGGTAAAT